>NZ_JAOUSE010000019.1:0-48767 GCF_025660415.1 Pallidibacillus thermolactis | reverse complement strand
CGATTATTGTCTGTACGCTTCGATAACATCCTAAATTTCCCCCGTTAACCAAGAATTCTATCCCTATTATACAAAAAAAACCTGTAGATTTGGCCACTAGTTAGGGACTTTGTCTACAAGCTGAAAGGAAGAATATCTTCCTTTCTTTCACGTAGTGGCGGAATCTCGATCGAAAGAACATTTAAACGGTAAAATAAATCTTTACGAAAGGTTCCTTCTTTTACACGTTCCTTTAAATTGGCATTGGTAGCAGCTAAGATTCGCACATCTGCTTGTTGAACTTTATTATCACCTATCATTCGATAGGTCTTGTTTTGTAAAAATTGTAGTAGTTTCGATTGTAAGTGAAAAGGCATATCTCCGATTTCGTCTAAAAACAATGTCCCTTGATCAGCGGCAGCAATTAATCCTAGTTTCCCTTTCGTACTTGCCCCTGTAAAAGCTCCCTTTTTATAACCAAATAATTCAGATTCAATCAAAGAATCAGGGATTGCACTACAGTCTAGATGAATAAATGGTTTATCGCTACGAATACTTAATTGATGGATATGATAGGCAAAGGCTGTTTTTCCTACCCCTGTTTCTCCAGTTAATAGAACTGTTGTATCAACATTTGCAATTTTTTCTGCCCAAGTCTTAAGCTGTTGTGAAGCCTTACTTTTTCCTAAGAAAAAATCATTTGCTTGCTGTTTTTGTTCGATTAGTAATTGACGAATTTGCTGTTTATATAATTCCAATATAGATTCAACTTTTTCTAGTTCATTAGATTTTTTTATGACTTGGGATAAGGGTCTGGCATGGGTAACAATATATCGTATATCGCCATTTTTATCCGGAATAAAATCACCGGATGCAAGCAAGCTTTCATTATTTTGTGTGATTTGTGCAGTACTAATAAATTGTTTTTTCTCTACAACAAGTCTTGTAATGGAAGGTGAAAAAACACCTTGTCTTTCCATTTCATAAACATTTTTACCAATCAAATCATCTCTTTTAAAAAAATTTTTCGCTGCTCGATTAACCCATAGTACATTCCCACTTTTCTCTGTAATCCAAATCGGATCTTTTAATGTATTTAAAATTTCAAAGAGTACTTGCCCGTCCAATTGTTTCAGACGGTTTTGGTTCATAGGCCAAGTTCCTCCTTTACTCCAATATAGAGATTTTTAATCTTAATTCTTCATTGATTCGATAACAACTCACGTCCCCTGTTTGCGTAACCCAATTATACCAAAACTCACTCATTTTTTTGAATTTTCTATTTAATATTGAATCTTTTTTATATCAATGATGCATATTCGACTCAATTTTAATAAATTATTTTTATGTAAACACGGAAAATTCACTCTATTAAAATTGGCACAAAACTTGCATTATTTTTTGTAGATTTATGAATTTTATATTTGGAGGATTGAAAAATGGAACATTTACTTAATCCTATCGTTAAAAAGATCTCAATATCGGCCATTCGCGATATTGGAAATAAGGTGGATCAAGATCCTTCCATTATTAACTTTACAATCGGTAAACCGGATTTTGTTACACCCGATTCGATTTTGGAAGCAGGAAAGCGAGCAATTGATGAACGTAAAATCAGTTATACTCATAATGCTGGGGTATTAGAGCTGAGACAAGCTGTTTCAGATTTTGTAAAAAGGCATTATCAACTCATGTATGATCCAGAAGATGAAATTTTGATTACAACTGGTGCTAGCGAAGGACTTGATGTAGCCTTTCGTACGATTTTAGAACCTGGAGATGAAGTTATTTTACCAGCACCGATTTATCCTGGTTATGAACCGCTAATTCGTATGTGCAATGCAGTGCCTGTATTTGTTGATACCCGAAAAAACGATTGTAAAATCACTCCTCAATTAATCAAAGAAAATTTGACAGAAAAAACAAAATGCGTCCTCCTACCTTATCCATCAAATCCAACAGGAACAATACTAAATATGGAGGAATTAGAAGAAATTGCAAACTTTTTAAGAGGGAAGGATATCTTTATTGTTTCAGATGAAATATACAGTGAACTAACATACGATGTTAAACATGTTTCGATTGCTTCGTTACCTGGAATGAAAGATCAGTGCATTGTTGTCAATGGTTTATCAAAATCACATGCCATGACAGGGTGGCGGGTTGGATATACATTAGCTCCTCGCTCGGTCACAAAAGAAATGTTTAAAGTTCATGCATATATTTGTGTATGTGCAAGTTCAATTAGTCAATATGCCGCTATTGAAGCATTAAAACAAGATTTACCAGAAGTTGAAATCATGCGTCAGGAGTATAAAAAAAGAAGAGACTTTATTTACGATTGCATTATGGATATGGGCTTAGATGCTATAAAACCAGATGGGGCCTTTTATATTTTTGTTTCTATTGAAAAGACAGGTTTAAAATCAAATGAATTTATTAACCAACTTGTTGAAAAAGAAAAAGTGGCTGTTATCCCAGGTTACGGTTTTTCTGAATATGGAGAAGGATATATTCGTCTTTCATACGCATGCTCAATGGAGGATTTAAAAGAAGGAATGAGACGAATAAAACGTTTCGTAGATTCTTTAAAGGAGGTAAAAGTGAATTGAAACCACTTTATTTTATCGCATTCATTCCTGTTCTAGCATTCCTTGTCGGTGTTCCTTTAGCCAATCGAATTGAACCGATGATAATGGGACTTCCCTTCTCAATCTTTTGGATCGTGTTGTGGGTGATTTTAAGCTCCCTAACCATTTTCATTATGTATACATTCGATGATCATAAAGAGGAGGAATCAAATTGAACATTTCTATTTTTATCATGCTCATTGTTGCCACCTTTTGTGTGTATATGGCATTAAGAGCGGGTAGAGGGAAAAATGAACAAATCGAACAATGGGCCTTAGCCGGTCGGAAAATGGGGGCTATTATTACTTTTTTCTTGCTAGCAGGAGAATTTTTTTCCGCATTCACGTTAACGGGACTAGTTGGACTAGCCTACAATAACGGTATAGCTACACTTTATATTATGTCATATATCTCAATAGCTTGTATTATTGGTTATTTTACATTACCAAAAATTAGAAGTTATAGTAGAAAACATAAATTGATATCACAAGGTGATTTTTTTGCAAAAAAATATAGCAGTCCATTTTTAGGAAAGCTAGTTACAATTGTAGGGGCTATAGCATTAATACCAACCATCGTTATGGCACTGAAAGGGATGGGACTGATCGTTTCCGTAGCATCTTATGAAGTGATCTCACCTAACACTGCCATTTGGGTCGGAACGACTATAGTATTAATTTACACATTAATCTCTGGACTTCAAGGTTCATCACGTGTAGCTTTAATTAAAGATATACTTATGTTTGTCGTATTAGTATTTTTAGGCATTTTCTTTGCATTCCATTATTTTGACGGAATCGGATCTGTAATGAAACAAATAGCGGAGATAAAGCCTGAAGTATTAATTTTCCCTGATACTGGATTAAGTCTCGTTTGGTATGTTTCGACTGTTATATTTATGTCACTAGGTTTATATCTTTGGCCATATACATTTCTATCAACCTATGCAGCGAAAAGTGATAAAGCACTACGTAAAAACACGGTCCTAATGCCTTTATATTCATTAATGCAATTGTTCGCACTGTTTATCGGATTAACTGCCATTCTCGTAATTCCGGGTTTGGTTGGTGCTGAAGGGGATATGGCATTAATTAATTTAGTATTTGAAAATTTGATCCATGGTTTGTCGGGATCATTGGAGCAACTGGTTTTTTAGCATCGATTGTACCATGTTCGGTATCTATTATTTCAATTGGTTCAATGATTACTTCAAATATTTATATGCCATTGAAACCAGATACATCCGAACGCAAGCAAATGAACATTGCCCGGCTATTTGCAATGATTGCAGGGGGAATTTGCTTATACTTAACATTGAATTCAAATGGTGCCATCGTGTTTTTACAATTACTAAGTTATAACTTTATTATGCAACTATTCCCTGCTTTCATTTTTAGCTTACAAAAGAACAACTTTATTACAAAACAAGGCGCCATTAGTGGTATCGCTGTTGGTGTTGCGCTAGCATTATATTCTGCTGCAACAGGTACGACCTTAGAAACCTTATTCCCAAGTCTGCCTTCATTTATTTTAGATATTAATAACGGTTTATATATGTTAATAATTAATTTAATGGTTACGACTGTTGTAAGTCTTTTTACCAATAAATCATTACAAAAAACAAAGGAATTAGAAAAAGAGATTGTTTCTTAAATAGAAAATATAATAGTCAACAAGCAAGTTATATATTCTGAATTATCTTAATAATGTAAGGAGGTTTATTTCAATGAAGACCCTTGATTATCAATGGCAAACAAAACAACAATTAACAGAGTTATTGTGCGATTTAGTAAAAATCCCTAGTATTACACATACAGTGGAAGAAATAAAATTTGCTGAATACATTGAAAGCAAGATTCGAAAGTTGCCATATTTTCAAGTAAATCCTGAATATGTTAAAGTGCATAAAACAAAAGATCAGCGGAAGTTTGTAACAGCTTTAGTTAAAAGTGAAAAAAATGTTCAGGATACTATCATTCTAGTTAGTCATTTTGATGTGGTCGGTGTTGACGATTACGGTAGTTTAAAAGAATTGGCTTTTCATCCAGTAAATCTAACTAAATTCATTTATGAAAATAAAACAAAAGTCCCAGAAGCTGTTCAAAAGGATATAAGAGAAGGAGACTGGCTGTTTGGCAGAGGAACAATGGATATGAAATGTGGTTTAGCCTTACACATGTCCATTATTGAAGAAGCCTGTAATGGAAACTATGACGGAAATATTTTGTTATTAACAGTTTGTGATGAAGAAGTTAATTCGGTTGGGATGCGAGAAGCCGTATCGGTATTGTTAGAAATGAGTAAACAATATAATTTAAAGTATAATGCATGCATAAACTCAGAACCTGTCTTTTCTAGATATCCAGGTGATGAAAATAATTATCTATATTTAGGTTCATTAGGAAAAATCTTAGCAGGTTTTCTATGCTATGGCAAGGAAACGCATGTTGGTGAACCTTTTTCCGGATTAAATGCGAATTATATGGCTTCTGAGTTAACACGTGAATTAGAATTTAACACAGATTATTGTGAAAAAGTCGGTGATGAGGTTACACCACCACCAACCGTTTTAATACAAAAAGATTTAAAAAATGAATATAATGTGCAAATCTCACATCGATCGGTAAATCTTTTTAATCTCTTTTTAATGGAAAAATCAATAGATGAAATCGTTGAACAACTAAGTCAAACAGCAAACAAAGTAGCAAAGAAGATTGAAAATCATTATAGTAAGAGCTCTATTCAGTTTTCAACCCTTGAAGGTTCCCATAATAATAAAGATATAAGTGTAACGACTTTACGTTTTGAAGAATTATTACGTTATGCACTCGAAACTTATGGGGAGAAAAAAGTAATGCAAATAAAAGAAGATGTGCTTAAAAATAAAGGGCAAAAAGATGATCGAGAACTTGCCATCGAATGGGTTGATCGATTAGCTACTTTATGTAAAGAACTTGCACCAATGATAATCATCTTTTTTGCTCCACCATATTATCCACCAGTAAATTCTCGAAAACACCCAGAAATCAATAGAGTGGTTGATTATATTCTAACTTTTGCTAAACAAAATTATGATATTGAGTTGAAAAAACAAAATTACTTTGCAGGTATTTCCGATTTAAGTTACACAGGTCTCTCACATCCAACATCTAGTATAAAATCTTTAACATCGAATATGCCTAATTGGAATCATGGATATACAATCCCATTTGACGCATTGGAAGAATTAAATCTACCAGTCTTAAACCTTGGTCCTATTGGAAGAGATGCGCATAAATGGACAGAACGACTAGATTTAAATTATGCATTTCATATATTAAGAAATTTACTTTCTGTTACCATCAAACAGTTTTTTCAAAAGTAAGCTAAGTTTTTTACAAACATGAGCCCCCTCTGAAGTTTCCCAGAGGGGGCTCATGTTTGCTTTGTATCTACCATCCATCGGAAGAAAGTCAAATGAACTAAGTTAGTCATCATCAAAGTTCATTGGGTATCGAAAGGATTACGCTTCCACTTCTACTTTTGTTTTTACCTTTTTAGCATTTGAATAACTCCAAATAAATATGCCTAATACGATCGTATAGCCCATGATATCTGTTATTATTTCAGGAATAATGAGCATAAGTGCACCGGCGCCAAGAACAATTCTTACAATCCAATGGAGTTCAGTTCTAATATAACCTTCAACAGCTGCAGCCAGTCCCACAACACCTAATATTGCGGAAAACGCAATGAATAAAACCTCTGTCAATTTCGGAAATGGAAACTCCACGGCATTAACTGGTAATCCAGTAGTATCTATTAAAAGTAATTCCGGGGCATAAACAAAAAGATATGGAACGATAAAACCCGCAAGAGCTAATCGAAGTGAAATAAACCCTGTCTTCATCGGGTCCCCTCCAGCAATTCCTGCTCCTGCAAATGAAGCAAGTGCAACCGGTGGTGTAATATTGGCAAAAATCCCAAAATAGAATACGAACATATGGGCAATCAATACCGGCACACCAAACTCAGCTAGTGCTGGTGCAGCCATTGTCGCTGTAATAATATATGCAGGAATACTTGGTAAACCCATCCCTAAAATGATGGATGCGATCATCGTTAAAAATAGTGTCAAAAATAATGAACCTGCACCAAGATTAGTGATTGCAGATGTTAAAGTTGTACCAAAGCTTGTTAAATTAACGACACCTATAACAATCCCAACGACACCACAAGCAATAATTGTAGATAAGGATTGCTTTGTCCCGGCTTCTAATGCTTCTAAAATGGCTTTTAAGCCCATTCTCGTATGTTTTCGAATCCATGATACAATCACTGTACATACAATGGTATAAAATGCAGACATGTTTACTGTAAGCCCGGAACCTAACATCCAAATTAAAGCAATGAGAGGAATTAATAAGTGCCCTCCATCTTTAAACACTTCTTTGACACGTGGCAAGTCCGGCCGTGGGATACCTTTTAATCCCCGTTTCCCTGCTCTATAATGAACTTGCATAAGGACACCTAAAAAGTATAGTAATGCTGGTAGAATAGCAGCAAGCGCAATCGTTCCGTATGAAATCCCTGTCGTTTCTGCCATTATAAAGGCACTTGCCCCCATTACTGGAGGTAAGATTTGCCCACCAACCGATGCACTTGCTTCAACCGCACCGGCAAAATTGTTCTTATAACCAATTCTTTTCATTAATGGTATTGTAAAGGCACCTGTTCCTACAACATTAGCAACAGCGGAACCATTTATACTTCCCATGAAGCCACTGGAAATCACGGCAACTTTCGCAGGTCCACCTTGCCTGTGTCCAGCAAGCGCAAGAGCTAAATCATTAAAAAATTTCCCCATTCCTGATTTGGCTAAAAAGGCACCGAATAATATAAATAAGAAAATAAATTGAACGGAAGCACCGATTGCCGTGGAGAATAGACCTTCTGTTTTAGTATAAAGTTGACCGAAAATATCTCCCAAATCAAATGGACGTGTCATCATAATGCGTGGTAACCAATCCATATGACTGAAAAAAGGGTAAGATAAGAAAATAAGAGCTAATATTGGTAGAACCCAACCTGTTATTCGTCTAGTAGCTTCTAAAACTAAAACAACCGTCAAAATCCCCATCACAATATCCATGTCATTTGGTACGCCACCACGTACAGTGACAATATCTTGATAAACAATGAATAAATACACACAGCTTAAAATAGCAAGACCAAACAAAATCCAATCATAAAACGGGATTTTTCTACGATTTTGTTTTTTAAAACTTGGATAAAGCAAAAATACGATTGCGAGACCAAATAATAAATGTACTGCCCGATGTTGCAGTGTTGGTAATGGATGAAATGTCGTATATAAATGATAAATTGAAAATAAGATGGCAAAAATTGAAATGAACCATGATATATATTTATTTTTTGGCTGTCGTGTTTTTGCATCACTATCATACTTTTCAAGAATTTTTTGTGCCGCCTCACGGGCTTCCTTTTGTTCTTCTACTAATGTTCCTTCATTTTTTCCGCTCAATTTAATCCCTCCCACATAATAGTGAAAACCGATAATCGATGAACTGAAACCGTAGCAGTTTCATAACTTTCTATAAATTTATATAGCGGAATTTCCTTTTCCATTAATACAATGGTAGTTTTTACATTTTCAGATATCGTAAGCAATAACTCATCGTAAGTGTGATCAATATCCATGACGACGTAGCCATCTTTTACAGTAGTGCCTTTCTCATCGTATGGTGTGCCGGCGCCGAATGTTTTAAAATAGGTTTTCTTTAAAACGAGCTCGTCACCCTCTCTTTCATAAAGTTCAATCCACTCTTCCTTCTCAACGGAATGGATCCATTTTAATTGAAAGGAATCAAATAATAATTCTTTCCCATCTTCCCACTGGATGACAATCACTGGAACTCTAATGCTTAAGATAAAACAAAGGAGTACGATGAAGATCGCACTCCTAAATCGTTGTTTACTTAGATTGCTCATCATAGAAACGTTTGGCCCCCGGATGTAAAGGCGCAATTAGATTTTCTTGCGCATTTTCTAATGATATATCACTTGCTGCTTGATGAGCATTTTCTAGTTTCTCAAGATTTTCAAAAAATGTTTTTGTTAATTCATATACATCATCATCACTCATATCACTGCGAACCACGAGTGCATTTGGTACAGCAGCTGTCGGAATAGCCTCTTCATTTCCGTACATGTCCTTTGGAATTTCAACAGAGATAAAATAAGGATGTTCTTCAGCGATTGTAGCCACTTTTTCTGGATCAACTGAAACAAGGACAATATCGTGAGTTTGTGACAATTCTAATACGGATGCATTCGGTAAACCGCTTGTTAAAAATGCTGCATCAATGGTTCCCGCAGTTAAGCCATCCGCTGCTTCAGCATACCCTAAATAATCGACTTTCATATCATCATATGTAATCCCGTGACCATTCAACAAAGCTCGTGCGTTTAATTCAACACCTGATCCTTGGTCACCAACAGCTACACGTTTACCACGAAGATCTTCAATCGTTTGAATACCTGATGATTTTGTAGCAACGATTTGTACAACGTTTGGATAAAGCGTTGCTATTTGTGACACATTTTCAATTGGCTCTGTAAAGGCTGCTTCGCCATTTAATGCTTGTGTTAATGCATCACTCATGACAAATGCCATTTCAACCTTGTTATCTGATAAAAGATTTAAATTTTCTACACTGGCACCGGTTGTTTGCGTTCTTGAGTTCACATCATATTGTTCTGTATAAATATCTGCAAGAGTGCTTGCAATAATGTTGTATGGTCCTGATGCTCCACCAGTCGCAATGGTGACAATATTTGTGTCTAACCCTTTGCTTGAACTGGTCTTATCTCCACCAGAACATGCGGCAAGAGCAAGAGACATCAATACTACCAATGTGAAGATAAAAAAACGTTTTTTCTTCAAAATAATCCCCCCTGTAAATTAAGCGCTAACATTTTTATGAAATTATTTCTAAAAAATTGTGCTATACTCTTTTACTTTGTATGTTTTCGTTTTATCAAGTCTTTATAATATAATGACAATCGCACCATATTTTGCTCTTTTTTATAATAACTTGTTTATTCTGAATATTCAATAGAAAAGTTACTTTCTAGAAATAATGAATTTGATTTATTTTGAGTGTTATAAAATGAATGAAATCTTTGATTAAAAAAACCTAATACTTAAAAATAATCATTTAGGTTTTTCAGAAAGTTAGTACCTAATGTTTATTCGTTCCATTGGCGGCCGTGCATCCAATAGCACGACATCAATCTCTTCAACATGGATATTTGTTTATAGGCAGTATTTAAGCTTTTGTGCCTTACGCTACCGCTTCCGGCACAAAAGCTTTGTTTCTTTGATTGTAATCATGCAGAAAAAAGGTGAAGCATGTACGTAGCGCCGCCATTTTCACTGCAAAATATTCTATTTTATTCTTTTTGGATTATCCCTAAAGTACTGATAAATAGCATAACTAGAAATATTATTCAAACTTTGTAATAACATTAAATCCTTTTGTTTTATATTGATTCATACTTTCAAAAACCTCACTTACATTGCTCAAACTGACCTTCCGTTCCACTAAACGGCTTGGATTGAGTCGACCAGAAGCGATTAAGTCTAATAATCCACGGTAATCAGGATGTGGATTGCCCAAGCTTCCGACAAATTCAATTTCAGATGACGTAATGAAGTCAACTGGTAAATCGACCATCCCTTGTTCATCCGATGTTGTTAAACCAATCTGAACATGGCGACCACCCTTACGTAGAGAGAAAACGGAGTTTTGGATCGTCTCTTTAATTCCAAGTGCATCTAGACTCACATGGGCACCACCTTTTGTAATTTCACGGATGGCCGAAGGAGCATCTACTTTTTTTGCATTGACAGTAGCAACCGCTCCCTCTCTTTCGGCAAGCTCTAATTTTCCATCATCGATATCTACAGCGATCACTTGTGCACCGATCGCATTTGCTACTTGAATGGCAGAAAGGCCAACGCCACCTGCACCATATACCGCAACCCAATCACCAGGCTGTACGTTCCCTCTTAAAACACCATGATACCCAGTCATATAACGGCAACCCGCTGCAGCAGCTGTAACACTATCTACATTTTCTGGTAATTGAATTAAATTAAATTCAGCATTTGGAATCAAAATATACTCAGCATAGGCTCCTTCCAATCCATTAACCATGCCATAAACTCGAATATTTACACAAAGATTAGAATTCCCCTTTTTACAATACTCACAATGACCGCAAGCCCAATGAAACGGAGCAGTTACACGATCCCCTACTTTAAATGATTGAACATTTGCACCAAGTTTCTCGATAACACCTCCGAATTCATGACCTGGGGTAATGGGTAACTCAGGCGACAATCCAATCCATGAAAAATCTCCGTGCCAAGAATGCCAGTCTGAACGACAAATGCCACAGGCTTCAACTTTAACAAGGGCATCATTTGGACCTGGTTCAGGCTTTGGTACATCTCGAATAACAACAGGTTCCCTATACTTTGTAATTTTCACTGCTTTCATAACGTTAATCCCACTCCTTTTTTGGGTTTTTTATGTAACACAAAATACTTCATGTAAAAAAGAAAACGCATGCAAAAAATGATACGTTTTTTTAATGTCTTACTAAAAATATACTACATTATTTTCTGAATATATATAATTTTTGTAAAATATTTCTTTTTTGTGTACAAAAAAAGTGCCCGGCCATAAAGCCAAGCACTTAAAAAGGTTACATTAATTTAGCTATGTTTGATAAGGAAATATTTTTTCTTTCCTCTACGTATGACTGTATATTTCCCTTCAATTTTATCTTCGCTACTTAAAATGTATTGAAGATCCGTTTTTCTGTCACCATTAATGTAGATTGCACCATTTTGAATATCTTCTCTCGCTTGTCGTTTTGATGGTGAAATTTTTGCATTTACAAGTAGATCAACTAAACCGATTGTCTCATCGTTATTAATATAAGACGGCACATCTTTAAACCCTTGTTCAATTTCTGTTGCCGATAGTTCTCGAATTTCGCCGTTAAATAAAGCATCCGAGATCCGAATAGCTTGTTGTAAAGCTTCTTCACCATGAACAAGTTTTGTAACATCTTCTGCTAATGCCTTTTGTGCAAGACGTTTTTCTGGAACTTCTTCAGTCGCTTTTTCTAATTCTAAAATTTCTTCATGCGATAAGAAAGTAAAGTATTTTAAATACTTCACTACATCGCGATCATCGGTATTAATCCAGAATTGGTAAAACTCATATGGAGTTGTTTTTTCTGGATCTAACCAAACAGCATTACCTTCAGATTTACCAAATTTCGTTCCGTCTGCTTTCGTCACAAGTGGGACAGTTAAACCAAAGGCTTTAGCATCATCGCCTTTTGTTTTTCTAATAAGTTCGAGACCAGCTGTGATATTTCCCCATTGGTCACTTCCACCAACTTGAAGGCGAACATTTTCTGTCTCATATAATTTTAAGAAATCTAGTGATTGTAAAATCTGGTAGCTGAACTCGGTAAAGGAAATTCCTGTTTCTAAACGAGACTGAACGGAATCTTTAGCAAGCATGTAGTTTAAACCAAAATGTTTACCAACATCCCGTAAGAAAGAAATCACATCCATTTTGCTTATCCAGTCGTAGTTATTCGCCATAATGGCTGGATTTTCATTCGTATCAAAATCAAGAAATTGGGATAATTGATTTTGAATACTTTTCACCCACCCTGCTACTACTTCAACTGAATTTAGAGTTCTTTCTGTTTTTCGACCACTCGGGTCCCCAATTAAACCTGTTGCACCACCGACAAGAGCGACCGGTTGATGACCAGCAAGTTGAAAACGACGTAGCATTAAAATTGGAAGTAAGTGGCCAATGTGTAAACTATCTGCCGTTGGATCAAAACCTACATATAATTTTACTTTTTCTTCATTTAATAACTTTCTCAACCCTTCTTCATCTGTCATTTGGTTAATTAACCCTCGAAACTGTAAATCTTCTAACAATTCCATTTGTATTCTCCTTTTCCATTTTTATTAAAAACGATAAATTAATTCCTAATGCAAAAAGTCCCTTCGAACACTGTTCGAAGGGACGAATAATCGCGGTACCACCCTACTTGAGGATTATTAAATCCTCCACTCAATTAGTTAACGGTTTTCCGTTCACTGCTACTTTTCCACTACAGATGGTGTTCACAGTGAAAGCTCAAGGATGTAATTCGTTTTTCTATTTGTACTAGCTTGCACCAACCGCCAGCTCTCTGAAAACAGGGATAGAAAAACTACTATATCCTCTCATAGCTATAGTTTATGTAATTAATACCATATTTTTACCATACTCATGAATGGATGTCAAATACCATACTAATATTATATTGAAATTATTTCTATTCTACAACAAAAGTCGACATAAACTATGATGAAATGAACATTTTTGCAAATATCATAAAAATTTAGTCGAAAAATTAAATATTCTTATTCTATACTATGCTATAATGTATGTGTTTTAAAGGAGGGCTGTGAATGCGACTGAAAGAATATTGGGATCGTTTAATAAAAAAACTCGCTCCACTAAAAGAGAAATTATATCCCATTTACGAGAAAACAAAACCTGTAAGAGAAGCTTTATTTAACGAAAAAACGGCAAAAGCTTTTCGAATAACATATGATGTTGTTTGGAATCTTATATTAATTTTTATTATTGTTCTTGTCTTAGGTGTGTCTCTTGTACTTGGAGTTGGAGCAGGATATTTTGCATCCCTAGTAAAAGATGAATATCCACGGTCTTATGAAGAAATGAAAAAGGATATTTATAATTACGAGGAACAGTCTGAATTGTATTTTGCCGGTAATATTCATCTCGGTGATCTCCGTTCAGACATTGTCCGTGAAGGGATTAAAATAGAGGATGTTTCACAGCATGTAATTAATGGTATTATTGCTGTTGAAGATGAAAATTTCTTTACACATAATGGCGTTGTACCAAAAGCGGTGTTTCGCGCCCTTTTCCAAGAACTTACAAATGCATCGACTCAAACAGGTGGTAGTACACTAACCCAACAATTAGTGAAAAACCAAATTTTAACGAACGAAGTATCCTTTGAAAGGAAAGCAAAAGAAATCTTACTTGCCTTACGTTTAGAAAAATTCTTTTCAAAAGAAGAAATATTAGAAGCCTATTTAAATTCAACAACGTTTGGCCGAAATTCGAATGGACGAAATATAGCAGGTATACAAGCTGCCAGTAAAGGGATCTTTGGAGTTGACGCAAAAGACTTAAATATTGCCCAAGCAGCTTATATTGCTGGTTTACCTCAAAGTCCATCCGCTTATACACCTTTTACGAATAAAGGAACGCTAAAAAGCAAAGAAGGTTTGGCTCCCGGATTAAATCGGCAAAAATATGTATTACAACGTATGCTAGAAGAAGGTTATATTTCTAAACAAGAATATGAGGATGCAAAGAGCTATGATATCGTAGCAGATTTTATTCCACCGCAAGAAGAAAAAATCGATAAGTATAAATATTTAACACAAGAAGCTGAAAATCGCGCCATTCAAATTTTAATGCAATTCCATTATGAAAAAGATGGTTACACAAAAGAAGCTGTTGAAACAAGTAAAGTGCTTAGAGAACGTTATTCAGCTCTTGCTTATCGAGACTTACGTCAAAACGGCTATAAAATTTATACAACCATTGATAAAGAAGTATACGATAAATTCCAAGAAGTGACGAAAGAATTCGGTAAAAACTTCCCCACCCAAACAATTGAAAGGGATGGAGAAAAAGTTGAAGTTCCACTTGGAGTTGCATCTATGTTAATGGAAAACAAAACAGGGCGAATTATCGCCTTTTCCGGTGGAATTGATTTTGAAAAACAAAACCAAAACCATGCTACACAGTCGGTTCGCTCAAACGGTTCTACAATGAAACCGCTACTTGTTTATGGTCCAGCCTTTGATATGGGATTAGCTGCACCTGGGACACCATTGGCTGATGTTGATTTAGGAATTAGAAACCAGAATGGTAAAGTTTGGCCAAATAACATTACAAATCGATATTATGGACTGGTATCCGCAAGAACGGCCCTTACACATTCCTATAACGTTTCAGCCGTTTATCTATATAAACGAATTTTGCATACGAATCCTGTAGAAAATTATTTAGAAAAATTAGGCATAACTTCTCTAGCAGATGTCGATTATACAAATGAATCAATGGCCTTAGGGGCTTTACACCACGGTATTACCGTAGAAGAAAATACAAACGCTTTTGCAGCTTTTGGGAATCATGGACAATTCACTGATTCATATATGATTGAAAAAATTGAAGATAAAGATGGTAATGTCATCTACGAACATAAAGTGAAACCTGTAGAAGTATTTTCACCACAAGCTGCCTATTTAACTGTTGATGTCATGCGAGATGTGGTCAAAAATGGAACGGCAAGATCAATCCCGGGACAACTAAATGTATCTATGGATTTAGCGGGTAAAACCGGTACATCGACAAACAATTACGATAAATGGTTTGTTGGCTTAAATCCAAATGTAACATTAGGTGTTTGGGTAGGATTTGAAAAACAACAGCCAGTTCCATCTTCCGTTCGCCATTTAAATTATTGGGCAGATTTAATGAATGCCACCGTTTCTTTAAAACCGGATCTAGTTGGAGTAAATGACCGTTTTGAACAACCTAAAGGGATTGTTCGTAAATCATATTGTCAAATATCAGGCATGTTACCATCCAAGGCATGCTCTAGCGCTGGATTAGTCAAAACGGATTTATTTATTGACAAATATGCACCTACCAAAACAGATGATACTTTATCAAGTGGCGGTAAATATGTTGAAATTAATGGCAAACGTTTTTTAGCTTTGGATTCAACACCAAGTGAATTTACAAAATCAGGTGTCTTAATAAACCCTGATTATATCGATCGAATGAGTGAAGGACTTCCAAAACGGATCAGCCCATCTGAATTATTTTTAAATAACAGTTTAGCGAATGTGCTTGTAGCAGATGCTAAACTTGCTGAAAATGGAAAAATTCCATCTGCCCCAAATATATCAATATCTGGAAAGACTATTTCCTGGAAAAAACATGGGGAAGATGATGTAGTAGGTTACAGAGTTTATGAAGTAGTCAACGGAAAAAAAGGGTCAAAATTAGCAAGCATTCCTGCTAGAGAAACTTTATCATATACTATTCCTAAATTTGGTACATTTGCTGTCACTGCAGTTGATATTGCCGGTCAGGAATCTTCACTATCCAATCCTGTAAAAAATAACAGGATACCAGACAAAGTAGACGATATTATCGATGATATAAGTAGTAGCGTCGAAGGATTCATTGAAAACCTTACATCTCAATCTAAAGATAAAAATAAAGATGAAAATGAGAGTGAAAACGAAAAACCGAATGAAAATATAAAAGAAGAAAGAGAAGAACAGGGGAACCTTTCTTAAGGGAACCCCCTGTTTTTTTAATGAAATCCATTTACACTATTTCAGTGATCCTAATTTTTAGCTAGGGAAATTTGCCACCGCTTCTTCTTAGCCCCCTTTCATTATGATCATAAAGATTATTACACGGTCTTATCCCCCTCTTCCTTTCGTACGTACAAACTGTCATCTGTTTATTTCACAAATTTGTATAAATTATAAGAAATCATATCGTTCACTTTATTTATAATCTAAATAGATACATTTATCTGACCGATCGTATGCTAAACATGTAAGGTGGTGTAGTGTTGAAACATAACAAAACTTACTATCGTATAGATTACAATACAAAAAAAGGAACGATGATTATTGAAGGACCTGTTCAATCGGAAGTCCTTAAAAATTTGGATTTTCACGAAGGATTAGTTGCCTTTAGACTACCGAAAGAACAAAAAAAAGCCCTCGTTGAAATTGCCTCGTTTGAAGAAGGTCGAATCATTATTGCAAGAGATGCAGAAACCGTTATCGGTTATGCAACTTTTCTTTATCCAGATCCATTAGAAAGTTGGTCAGAAGGGAATATGGATAATTTACTCGAATTAGGTGCTGTAGAAGTTGCTGCTCCCTATCGTGGACTTTCGATCGGAAAGAATCTTCTAAAAGTAGCCATGATGGATGATGCAATGGAAGATTATATTATCATTTCAACAGAATACTACTGGCATTGGGATTTAAAAGGGACAGGGTTAAACATTTGGGAATATAGAAAAATGATGGAAAAAATGATGAAAGCCGGTGGTCTCGAATGGTGTGCAACAGATGATCCGGAAATTTGTTCACATCCGGCCAACTGTTTAATGGTACGAATCGGGAAACGAGTGGATCAACAATCCGTTGAACAATTTGATCGATTAAGGTTTAGACATCATTTTTTGTTCTAAAAAAAGGGGGAACCTATATGCTTGTTGAAGAAATCATGCATCGGAAAGTATATACATTAAGTTGTAAACATACCATTAAGGATGCTTGCCAATTAATTGAGTTAAAACGAATTCGACATATTCCTATTGTCGATCAACATCATCATTTATTAGGTATTGTTTCTGATCGAGATATTCGTTCTGCCATCCCCTCCATCTTTTCAAAAGACTCTACTGAAGAATATAGCAAACCGTTAGATTTAATTATGACGAAAAATGTCATCACAATTCATCCACTTGATTTTGTAGAAGAAGTATCCACGCTTTTTTTTCAAAATCAAATCGGTTGTTTACCAGTGGTCGAAAATGAGAAATTAGTTGGCATAATCACAGATACTGATGTTTTAAAAACCTTTGTTGAATTGACAGGTGTCAATAAACCAGGTTCACAAATTGAAGTAAGGGTCCCCGATACCCCTGGTGTATTGGTCGATTTATTACAAACCATTCGTCAATTTCAAGTAAATATAGAAAGTGTACTCGTTTATCCCGATAAAGCGAATTCAAAACATAAAATTATCGTGATTCGTGTTGGTACTATTCATCCCGGGCCGATCGCACAAACTTTAACAGAAAACCATTATGACATCGTTTGGCCCAGCATTCAGAGGTTTTCATTATGAGTACACAAGCAGTATACGTTTATTCAGACAAACTGTTAACATATAAATTTCACCAACACCATCCCTTTAATCAAAAACGCCTTCAATTAACGTTAGATTTACTTCAAAAAATGAAGGCGATTTCACATGAACATATCATTCCACCAAGAATGGCTACTGATGAAGATTTAACATTATTTCATGATATAAGTTTGATCGATACCGTAAAAAAAGCGAGTAAACAACTTCTAACCAGGGAACAAGCTTTGCAATTTGGATTGGGAACTGAGGATACCCCCATTTTTCCGAATATGCACGAAGCAAGTTCTTTAATCGTCGGTGGAACTCTTACAGCTGTTGATTCTGTGATGGAAAAAAGAAGCAAATATGCACTTCATTTAGGGGGTGGGCTACATCACGGCTTTCAAAGAAGAGTATCGGGGTTTTGTATATATAATGATTGTGCAATAGCATTAAAATATATTCGTCAAAAATATCAAGCACGCGTTTTATATATTGACACGGATGCTCATCACGGTGATGGTGTACAATGGGCTTTTTATGATGATCCAAATGTTTGCACATTGTCCATCCATGAAACGGGTCGTTATTTATTTCCTGGAACTGGGAATACGTATGAACGGGGATCTGGCTTAGGTTACGGTTATTCCTTTAACATTCCTCTCGACGCTTTCACTGAAGATGAATCATGGCTTGAAATATACCGAAATGCTGTTATAAAAGTGGCGGAATATTTCAAACCGGATGTCATTCTGACACAAAATGGCGCAGATGCTCATTACTATGACCCACTGACACATTTATCAACAACGATGAACATTTATTATGAAATTCCTAAATTAGCGAAACAAATTGCTGATGCATATTGTGATGGGCGATGGATTGCAGTCGGCGGTGGCGGGTATGATATTTGGCGAGTAGTACCTCGAGCATGGTCCTTAATATGGCTATATATGACTGAACAAGAAGCAAAAGCAAGTGGAGCACTTCCATTAGCATGGATTAAAAATTGGCAAAAAGAAGCCCCTGTTGAATTACCGAGCAAGTGGAAAGATCCAGACCATCTATATCCGGCAATACCGCGAAAAAAAGAAATTGAAGAAAAAAATTTACGTTCTTTAGCAAATGCCTTGCAAATGATTCAAAATGTTTAATAGAAAAAAAGGGGATGCTTCCCCTTTTTTATTTTGCTTCATTAGGTAAGTTTTCCCCTTCATGATTACTAGTGTAAAATGGGTCAAGAATAACAATTTCCACACGGCGATTCTTAGCCCAATTTTCTGGTCCATCATTTGGAACGATTGGTCTAGTATCACTATAACCCGTTGCAATAAAACGTGTAGGATCGATTTCATGTTCCTCAACAAAATACCGAATAACACTTGCTGCTCTGGCTGAAGATAATTCCCAATTAGAAGGATAACGAGAATTATGAATCGGACGATTATCTGTATGACCTTCTACCCTTACGACATTTGGAATTTCTTTCATTAAGTTTGCGACATGGTCTAAAAATGGCAAGGCTTCTTCTATAATATTAGCTTCTCCAGTTTCAAATAAGACTTGTTCAGGTAAAACTAAGACAATTCCACGTTCATTCCTAGTTACGATGACGATATCCTCAAGTCCATTTTTTTTGATAAAGTGATTGACTTCTGATATCAGTCTCTTTAATTGTTCATCCATTTTTGATTGTTCATCATCAAATGTATCCTCATTTAAATCATCATCAATAATGGTGTTCGGTGTTTGTTCAAAAGGTATGGAGGACGGATTAAAATCAAAAATGGCACGTTCGCGGAAAGATTGGGCAAGTGCCTCAAATTTTTCTTTATCAATTTGAGACATTCCGAATAATAGTACAAAAAATACTAAGATCAGCGTTACTAAATCAGAATACGTAACCATCCATGCTGGTGCACCTTTTTTCGGGGGCTTTTGACGTTTTTTTAACCTCATTTGTTAAGCCCCCTTCTTCTCAATTTGTGTATCGTCTTCATTTTTGTTTTGTTCAGATATAAATGCAGTTAACTTTTCACTTAACAATTTTGGATTTTGACCAGATTGAATACCAATAATACCTTCGATAATCATTTGTTTAGTAAACACTTCTTTTTCTGTTTTTTCTTCTAATTTAGCTGCCATAGGATTAAAGAATAAATTAGCTAAAAGAGAACCATACAAGGTTGTAAGTAATGCTATTGCCATCTTTGGGCCTAAGGATGAAGGTTCATTCAAGTCATTTAACATCAATACGAGTCCGATTAACGTACCAATCATCCCCCAAGCTGGTGCAAACTCTCCTGCTCTTTCCAATAAACTTCTTCCTTTACGATGACGTTCTTCCATGGCTGCAATATCTGCATTCATAATCTCAATTACAACATCCGGTTCAATTCCATCAATGGCCAGTAATATACCTTTTTTAATAAACTTATCATCTAACTGTTCTACTTCAGCTTCTAATGATAGTAAACCTTCTCTTCTTGCTTTTTCACTCAACCGTATAAAAAGTTCAATGAGTTCTCTTAAATTATAATCATCATGAGAAAATGCTTGCTTAATCACAACAAACATTTTCTTCATTTCTTTTAATGGAAAGCTAATAAATAATGCAGCGATGACGCCACCCAAAACAATAATAATGGATGATATATCAATAAATTGTACAAATCCATTTAATCCGGTTTCTGAAATAACCCCGAATATAAATACGGCTAAACCACCGATGATTCCAATTGGAGTTAAAAGATCTAGTCTTTTCATTATATATCTCCCGCTTTTATAAAGGTTTTGATATTCTATCCTTTATATCGGCACGGGCGTTATTTTGTTGAGTTCCTAAATTCAAAACGGTGCGGAAGATTTACAACATGTTCAGAAACTTCTTCTTTTTTCATATACTTCGTTAAAAGCCGCATGGCTACCGCACCAATATCATATAAAGGTTGTACAATTGAAGTTAATTGTGGACGTACCATGACTGATAAGCGTGTGTTATTGGCCGCAAGAACTTCAAAATCATCTGGAATGGAAAAACCGTTATCTTGTAAACCATGAACAATTCCAACAGCCATTTCATCTGTAGCTACACAAATGGCTGTTGGTTTATCATCAAGTTTGATAATTTTTTCAGCGGCTTCAATACCAGAATCGTACGTATAATCTCCTTCCAGTACATAGTTTTCATTCAATTTAATACCAGCTTCTTCTAGAGCCTTTTTATACCCATTAAATTTTTTCACACCATTTATTGGCTCTTCTAATGTTCCAAACAAATATGCAATTTTTTCATGTCCATGCTCGATAAAATATTTCGTTGCATCATAGGCTGCCTTTTCATAATCAATGTTTACCGCAGGAATTTTACCTGTTTCTTCAATTGATCCCGCCAATACAATAGGCACAGAGGATTTTTCAAATTCTGCCACATGTTCTTTCGTTACATTTCCACTCATAAAAATAATCCCATCAACTTGTTTACCAAGCATCGTATTTAATAAATGGAATTCTTTGTCTTTATTTTGGTCAGAGTTACTCAAAATAATATTATAGTTATACATCGTCGCTATATCTTCGATACCACGTGCTAATTCAGAAAAGAAGGCGCTGGATATATCTGGAATAATAACACCTACAGTAGTTGTTCGCTTACTTGCAAGTCCTCGTGCAACAGCATTTGGACGATATCCTAAACGTTCGATAACTTCCAACACCTTTTTTCTTGTAGCTGGTTTTACATTTGGATTACCATTCACTACTCGTGAAACAGTTGCCATTGAGACATTCGCTTCTCTTGCGACATCATAAATTGTAATATTTTGTCCTTGCATCACCGACACTCCTTTAATTCAGCAATTTTTATCCAAATAGAATGTAAATGAACATATTTTTTGCTTTCAAAAAATACTGTTATTGTTTATATTTTACACTTTTTACTTTATGAATTCTTTTATTTAGCAAATTATTAAAGATTTTTTAAAAACTCTTCTAAAATCAATTATATTGTAAAAATTCCCTTCTGTCTTTGCTACAAAAGGGAATAATTTTCATTATAGCATATCTTGGAAAAAATACTATTTTAGTGCCATCATATCATAAGATGTACAAATAAAATTTAATAGATAAAAGTACTACTATAAAATATTCCTAATCTACTAACGTATTGAAACAGAACTTTATAATACCTTAAAAATATGGTAAATTTCAACTATAAAATCATTCTAAATAAAAGGATAAATAAGATTATTGACCTATGATTTTCAGTAATTTAAAGAAGGTGTTTCGTTTGAATGAAAAAAAGCAAATATTTGCGCTAGATATAGGGACTAGAACGGTTGTCGGTATAATCCTTGAAGAAGTTAAAAATAAAAAAGTAATAAAAAAAATTGTATCTGAAGAACATACCGAACGGGCCATGCTTGATGGACAAATACATGATGTTTCTGCTGTAAGTCAGATTATTCAAAAGGTAAAAGAAAAAATGGAAAGCGAATTTGGGACATTAACAAGAGTAAGTGTAGCAGCTGCTGGACGTTCTTTAAAGACAGAACAGGCGAAAGCACATTTACCGATACGTGGACGAATTTTACAAAAGGAAGATATAACTCATCTAGAATTAATGGCGGTACAAATTGCAGAGCAACAAATGAAAGAAAAATATAAAGATGTGAATACCGAGTATTTTTGTGTAGGATATTCGGTTCTATATTACTACTTAAATGGTGAAAAAATCGGTAATTTAATAGATCAAAAGGGTGAAGAAGCAGCAGTTGAAATTATTGCGACCTTTTTACCTAAAATTGTTGTAGATTCATTGACAATGGCCATTAACCGTAGCAACTTGGAAATAGACGCCTTGACACTGGAACCGATTGCCGCCATTCATGTTCTTATTCCTCCTTCTATGCGGCGGTTAAATGTTGCTCTTGTTGATATAGGTGCAGGAACTTCGGATATTGCCATTACTGATAAAGGAACGATTGTCAACTATGGCATGGTACCAATTGCCGGCGATGAAATTACCGAAGCCATTAGTGATCAATTTTTATTAGATTTCCCTTTAGCCGAAAAAGCAAAAGTTCAATTATCTTGTAGTAATAAAATTGTCATCCAAGACATTTTAGGATTTGAAACGACGTTAACCCGTGATGAAGTGGTCGAAGCAATTTCCCCATCGATCAATTCCCTTGCAAAGCATATTGCTAATGAAATTGTTCAGTTAAATGGTTTAAAGGCGCCAAAGGCAGTAATGTTAATCGGTGGTGGCAGCTTAACCCCAAATCTTGCAGACCGAATTGCTGCTGAATTAAACTTACCAAAAAATCGTGTCGCTATCAGAGGGATAGATGCTGTACAAAATATCGACTTTGATACCGATGGAAATTACGGTCCTGAACTTATTACACCGGTTGGAATTGCCATCAATGCAAACGAAAAACCGATTCAGTATAAAACAGTCCATGTCAATGATATTCCTGTTCGTCTTTTTGAATTAAAACCGTTAACAGTTGGAGAATGTCTACTTCAAGCAGGTATTCAAATGAGGCAATTATATGGAAAACCAGGTTTGGCTAAAATTATTATGATTAACGGAAAAAGTATGACATTAAGTGGACAATTAGGTTCTCCACCTATCTTAAAGAAAAATGGGCTCGATTGTTCGATTGATGATATGATTTCTGATGGAGATAAAATCATAGCATTACGTGGGAAAGACGGAAAAGAGGCAGAACTTACGATTCAAGATCTACTCGAAAATCAAAACAACACGGTTATCATTGATAGTAAATCTTATAACTATAAACCTAAAATTCTTGTTCATAATAAACTAGTCAATACAGATTACAAAGTTAGAGATAGAGACGAAATCACAATCCAAGAACCTTCGACTATAAAAGAATTGTTATCATTACTAGGTCTGTCGAAAAAAATGAAAAAAATAAAACCTTTTCGCATTCAGATTAATAATCAAGAAATACATATACCATCCTTTGCTGGTAAAGTAATAAAAAATAATCGTGAAGTACCTTTAAATAGTCCGATAAAAAATGGGGACATCCTTCAATTGGTTGAAACGTACGAACCGACGTTAGAAGAATTAGCTAACACACAAAATTGGCAAATGGAATATTCCATTCCAATCACTTTTAATGGACAAGATGTGATTTTACGAGAAGAGAGAACAAAAGTATACAAAAACGATCAAGTGTTAAGACCGGATGAGAAAATTTCAAATGGTGATCAATTAAGAGTGGAACATCACAAGTTACAACCTTTTATTTTTCAAGATATTTTTCGGTTTGTAGAATTTCAAATCCCGAAAGAAACAGGAGATTATAACATTTTTATTAATGGTCATAAAGCAAGCTTTGATCATCCGATCCAGCCGGGAGATCGTCTAGAAATTAAATGGCTCATAGAAAGCAAACATTTAGGGGCTGAATAAAGCCCCCTTTTCTATCGATCATTTATTCATCCGTCAGTAACTTCAATGGTTTTTCAGCTGGACCTTCGACAACATCACCATTGATAGCGAATCGCGAACCGTGACACGGACAATCCCAAGTGCGTTCACCACTATTCCACTCTACCTCGCATCCCATATGAGTACACGTTGTATCTACAATATATAATTGTCCTCTTTCATCTTTATATGCTCCAGCCCTTTTTCCTCGATATTTGACAACAGCACCTTCATCATTTTGTAAATCCTCTATTTTCTTTGGAGGATTCTCGATTTTTCCTTGCACTAATTGTTTCGCTACATTCGCATTCTCTTGTAGAAAATGTTTAACCGATGGATCCGATTTAAACCTTGATGGAGTGTATAAATCGATAAAAGGATTTTCCTTTCCAAGAATTATATCCCGGAACATTTGAGCTGCGACGGTACCATGAGTCATTCCCCATTTTCTAAATCCTGTCGCAACAAGTATATTTCGGTTCGTATTTGTCACATAACCGATGTATGGGACTTTATCTAATGTTGTATAATCTTGGGCACTCCAACGATAGACAATCTCTTTAACACCAAAAGTATTTTCCGCATACGTTTTTAAGTTTTCGAAATGTTTCATCGTTGAAACACCTTGTCCCGTTTTATGGTGATCTCCACTGAATAAGATTAACTTTTTTCCTTCATAAGGAGTATAACGAATCGATCTCGTTGGGTTTTCTGCATTGATATACATTCCACCGGTAAACTCTTTTTCCGTTAAGGCCGCTACCACATAGGAACGTTCTGGATGCATACGAGCAAAATAAAAACCCTCATCGTGAAATGGAAAGTGGGAACAACTTAAAACATATGTACATTGAATTGTATGTCCATTCTGCATTAATACTTTCGGTTTATCACCTAATTCTACTTTTAATGCGGTGGAGTTTTCGTATATTTGACATCCTTTCTCTTTTAACTCTTCAACAAGGACATGTAAATATTTTAAGGGATGAAATTGAGCTTGATCATTCATAACAAGGGCAGCATTAATAGAAAACGGCAACGGACTAGTATCAACCATTCTTCCAGGAATATTCAACTTTTCATATGCTTTTAATTCTTTTTCTAGATTCGTAATTTCTTCCTCTGACTGGGTAAAAACATAAGCATCCTCAATGGCTAAATCACAATTTATTTGATGTTTATTGATGATTTTTTGAACAAACTTAATGGCTTCTGTATTTGCTTGATAATATAGCTTTGCCTTTTCTTCACCAAAATGTTGAATAAGTTCATCATAAAACAATCCATGTTGTGCTGTTAATTTTGCTGTCGTATTTCCCGTTGTTCCGCTCATTAATCGGTCAGCTTCAACTAATGCAACCGTTAAACCTTCTTGTATGAGTAAATAAGCGGAAGTTACACCGGTAATACCGCCACCAATGATGGCAACATCTACTTGTAAATCCTTATCTAATGATGGAAAAGTTGGAAATGTAACCTGCTCTTTCCAAAAGGATATCGGCATTTTGGGAAGTTCTTGCTTCATCGAATATCTCTCCTTCAAAAAGACTTTTTTCCAACATTTTTCCCTTTTGAAGGAGAGACTATTCAAGAATTTATACATAAACTAGATTAACGTTTCTGTTTATTCATCCACTTTAATTTGGACTATTTCACCATTTTCAACAGCTGCAACCCTCATTTGTTGTACGAATCCACCCGTTTCGTCTATTTTTTCATAAATATATACTTGCTTATCTTCTGGTAAAGCCTCCACACCATCTTGAATGTGTGCATAGATTTTCTCCACATCTTCAACAGTGCCAGCAGCTTTCATTGCTTCAACAAATATAAATAGAGACATATAATGGTACCCGGATTCGGACCCTGGGTCTTCCTTGTATTTTTCACGATATTTTTCTATAAACTGTGGTGTACCTGGAAAATCAGAATATATTAATGGGGTAACACCGACAGCCCCCTCAAATAATTCATAGGACCCACCAGTTATTGTTTTCATCTCATCCAGCTTTGCTTGATCCATGATAATAAATCCACCTTCAAACCCTAATTCCCTAGCTTGTTGTGCTAGTTTCGCTGTGGGTTCAGAAGGTCCACCAATAAACAGTACATCTGGATTATGTTCTAGAGCATTCGTTAAAATTGTGAAAAAATCCGTATCCTTTGAAAAGTCAACCGAAGCTTTATGAACAACCTCTCCTCCTGCAGATTCCCAATGGGGTAGTAATGCATTTGCCCAATCTTGTCCATATTGTGTGACAGGAGGTATCGAAGCAAGCCTCGTTCCAAAACGCTCCTTGGCATAGTCTGTAAATGGTTCAAGATATCCGTGGTAGCTTGGCGGAATACGGACAGTTAATGTATTCCCTTGTTCTGTGATAGCAGGTTCACTAGAGTATCCACCAATGATAAATCCCTCTTGTTCATTAAATACTTGCATCGCCATAATGCCTCCACTGTGAGGAGAATAAATAATTGGCGTTTGATGTTCCTGGACTAAACGTTGGGCATTCGCAGCTGTTTCATTTGGTAAATATTTATCATCAAGTGACTCCAATTGTAACGTATAAATTTCTCCATTTACTTCAAATCCGCCGTTTTCATTAATTTCTTCAACCGCCATTTGTAATCCTCGTAATGTCTTTTCTCCATAAGTTGCAGCGGCACCGCTCAACGGACCCGTATATCCTATTGTAACGACATTACTAGCAGAATTTCCTCCACTTCCCTGTGCACATGCTCCTAATAAAAGCATGACCATAAGAAGAACACAAGACAAAAAGCGTTTTCTCACAGATAAATACCTCCTTATCAATTGATTCTTTTTCTAGGCTCCAATATATGCCTTTCTAACTTCTTCATTTGCAAATAACTCTTCGGCACTACCTTCCACAACAATTTTTCCATTCTCATAAACATATCCGCGATTCGCAATGCTTAAAGCAGCATTGGCATTTTGTTCTGCAAGTAAAACTGTTGTACCTTCTTTATTGATTTGCTGAATACTCTTAAACATTTGTTCAACAATTAATGGAGCAAGACCAATGGATGGTTCATCTAGAAGCATTAATTTCGGTCTCGCCATCAGTGCTCTACCAATAGCCAGCATCTGTTGTTGACCACCGCTAAGCGATCCAGCAAGATCATTTCTTTTATTGTAAAGAACAGGAAATAAGTCATATACTTTTTGCATCGTTTCTTTCTTTTGTTGTTTTCTTTTTCGATGGACAAAGCCACCTAAATTTAAATTCTCTTGAACTGTCATGTCAGGGAAAAGTTTTCGGTCTTCAGCACAATGTGCAATCCCCAACTCTACAATCTTATTGGCTGGTATTCTACTTATTTCTAAACCTTCAAACATAATTTGTCCAGAAGATCGTGAATGCAGACCTGAAATTGTTCGAAACGTCGTTGTTTTGCCTGCACCATTTGCGCCTAATAAAACAACAATTTCTCCTTCTTTTATTCTTAAATTCACATCACGAATGGCTGCATAATTTCCAAACTTTGCAGTTACATTTTTTAATTCAAGCACTGACACTTCCTCCTAAATATGCTTTTATTACTTGTTCATTATTTTGTATTTCTTGAGGCGTGCCTTCGGCAATTTTTTCACCATAATTTAATACCATTATTTTTTCTGCTAACTGCATCACCATCTGCATTTTATGTTCAATTAGACAAACGGTAATACCATCTCTTGCCATCTCAATGATTAACTCAGAAAGTTTATCTGTTTCGTCTGGATTGATACCGGCTGTCGGTTCATCGAGAAACACTAATTCGGGATCCGTTGCGAGAGCTAACGCAAAAGCAGTACGCTTTTTTTCCTCTTGTGAAATGTTTGCTACTACTTGGTCAGCCACATCCAATAATCCTGTAAACTTTAATACTTCCAATGCTTTTTCTTTACTTTCTTCCTCTTCCCTTTTGTATCGTGGTGTGTGGAACAGTGCATCAAACATATTTGTTTTCGTTCGCAATCGATGACCAACGACTACATTTTCAAATACACTTGCTTTTTCAAATAATGTTGTAGTTTGAAAGGTACGTGAAATACCGAGTTTTGCAATTTTATTAGCCGGCAACCCGGTAATATCTTGATGTTTAAAGAAAATTTTTCCAGAGGAAGGTTTTAACATGCCACTTATAAGGTTAAAAAAGGTGGATTTCCCAGCGCCATTTGGGCCGATAATCGCGTTAATCTTTCCTTTTTCTATGGTATAATCAACCTCTTTAACGGCAATTAAACCACCAAATCTTTTCGTCAGTTTTTTCACTTCAAGAAACAATTAACATCCCTCCTTTATGCCTCTTTTTTCGTTTCTATAGGAATCGAAACTTTTCTCATTTTCCTTTTAACGGTTAAATGTTTAAAGAAACCCGTAATACCGTTTGGTGAAAATATTATAATGAGTGTTAACAGTGGTCCAAATACGAACATACGGTAATCTTCTAAAAACTGTAGGGATTGAGATGTCCATACAATTAATAATGTTCCAATAATTGGACCAGCAAAGGTCCCAATTCCACCCACAATCAGATAGGTTAACATATCAAACATAATAATCGTTGAACTGATTTCTGGACCGAGGAAACGAATAAAAATAGCATATAAAGCACCTGCTAAACCAGCAAAAAAAGTAGATAATACAAAGGAGAGTAATTTATTAGCTGTTGTAGAAATTCCTAAAGATAAAGCTAAATCTTCGCTATTTCGAATAGCAATAAAGGTTCTTCCTACAAGAGAATTTACAATTCGATAGATAATGAAGATACTGAGAAGTAACATGATAAATAGAAAGTAATAACGATTAACAGGATTTGATAATTCAATTGGACCAATATTTGGAATTGGTGGAATCCCTATTAGACCACGAACACCACCTGTTAAACTTTCCCATTTATCTATAAGTAAATAAATGATGTAACCAACACATAGTGTGTAAATGGCAAAAAAATGTTCTTTCGTTCGGAGAGCAAAAATGCCTATGAGTAAACCAATAGCCATTGTAATAATAGGGGATAAAATAAAAGCAAGCCAAAATCCCATCCCTGCCTTCGTTGTCAATATCCCCATGGCATAAGCACCAATGGCAAAAAAACCGGCATGAGCTAATGATAAATACCCTGTAAATCCTGCTACTAAATTCAGTCCGTATACAGCTATGATCCAAATAAATGATAGGGACATAATGTAAATGTAATATTGATTAGGAACGATGAACGGGAAGAGTACTGCTAATAAAATCAAGATGATAATGATCATTCGTTTATTTAGAATGCTCATCTTGTCTCCCCCCTTGTAAAGATTCCTTGTGGTTTGAAGGTTAGTATGATGATGAGTAATACAAAAGCAATAATGTCTTTATAGTCGTTCGATATATATGTAGCTCCTATTGCTTCTGTAAAACCTAGAATATAGCCTCCTAAAATTGCGCCAGGAATACTCCCCATTCCGCCAAGAATAATAATAACAAAGGCTTTTAAGATAACAAGATGTCCCATTCCTGGAAACACTAGATTAATTGGTGACGTTAATGAAGCGCCAATTGCAGCTAAACCGCCTGCTATAAAAAAAGTAACCATTGCAACTTTATTCGTATTGATCCCAACGAGAGCAGCACCGTCACGATTTTGAGCCATTGCCAGAATACTTGCACCCATATATGTCTTCTTTAAAAACAGCCATAATATAATCATGACAGCGACTGCAGTGATTACAATAATGATGCGCTGTAATGTAATGGTTAAACTACCAATCTCGATAATTTGATTAAAGGGGGTCGACATTTGCAAATAATGTGGTCCCCAAATAAGTTGAGCTAACGCCTCTAAGAAAAGTAGAATACCAATGGCAGCTACCTTATCTTGTATGGGCGGGGCATCACGTAACGGATAAAAGACGAGTCGCTCCATTAAGACACTTAAAAGACCGACAACGAAAATAGCTACTATAATCCCAATCACATAGTGTACACCAAAGGATGTCATCATCGTTAAAGTAATATAAGCACCTAACATATAAAGAGCCCCATGGGCGAAATTTGGAATATGCAATATGCCATAAACTAATGTTAAACCCAAGGCCACTAAACTATATATACTTCCAACCGTTAAACCATTAAATAACTGTTGAATGAAGGTTTCCAGAACGATCCCCCCTTAAGTAACCAGACTTACTTTATTCTTTAAAAACGGTACCACATCATACACATTTTTCTGTGTGATAAAATCAATTTCCTTTTCATATCCATGTTCAACCATCATGCGTCCCACCTTCGACTTTTTAAGCAATTCACTCGAATGTTCCATGCTATTTTTATAGATTAAGTAAGCAGTGAAAGCAGCATCCGTTAGATCCCAATGATTTTTTAATTGACATAAACATTCGATGAAATAACCGGCTCCATAAAAGTCTTCAACATTGAAACGACCAAAGGATCCTGCACAAACGAGCAAAATGGTTTCATCTTTATAAGTTTCGAGAATTTTTCCAGCCACTGCCTTTGCATTTAAAAGAGAGGAAGCATAAACCTTTTTAGCCCTACTTGCTTTTTTAATCGCAACGGTACCATTAGTTGTAGATAATATGACTGTCTTTCCCTTTACTTTACTCTTTAACATATGGGGGTAGGGATAAAGAAATCCTTCAATGATTTTTCCTCTATATTCACCAACTTTTAAGATCTCCTGACTATTTCGATTTTCAGCTTCACTGATTGCTTCCTCAAAATCTAATACGGGAATCACTTCTTTTGCACCATGAGCGAGCAACGTCGTAATTGTAGAAGTTGCTAATAAAATATCAAAAACAACAACAATTTTATTTTGATCTAATCTTTCTTGTTCAAGTTCTTCTTTTTTCAAAAGAACATGGATTTTTCCCATTCATAGCACCTCAAATGACAAATAAACGATAAGATATTATTCATAAATTAGAATTTTTTTGTCGTCAACTCTGCTGCGTACCATAGTAAATTTTTTACATATTGATTCATATTTCTAAATCTTTCATCCTTCGTTTGACCTTTTTTATATCTGTAAAAAATTTGTTGTACAATACCAGCTAATTTAAAAAAAGCAAAGGTTAAATAAAAGTTCATATGCTCCACATCACGTCCACTTTTTTTAGCGTAACTTTCTATAAATTCTCTTCTCGTCATAAATCCGGGCATCGTTGTTATTGCCCCCTTTTCATCCGGCCATTTTAACAACGAAGAGTCATTTTTTTCAATAATATAACTGACGGCAACCCCTAAATCTGCAAGCGGATCACCAACTGTTGTCATCTCCCAGTCAAACACACCTATAATTTCGTTTAATTTATAATCAAACATAATATTATTTAATTTAAAATCATAATGAATAATGGTTGGTTCCGTCGGTTTTGGTATATTTGATGTAAGCCACTTCTTCACTCTTTCCACCTGAGGTATGTCTTCTGTCTTTGCTAATTCGTAACGTTTAATCCAACCATATACTTGTCTTTCTAAAAAGCCTTCTGGTTTTGTCATGGTTACTAGCTTTGTATTTTTATAATCAATGCTGTGTAGTTGAACAAGAGTATCAACCATTTTTTGAGATAGCTGTCTACCCAATTGTTTTGTTGGAGTTATATTTTCTGGCATCTGTTCATCCAATACGATCCCTTTTTTTCGCTCCATTAAGAAAAATGGTCGACCAATCACCGATTCATCAGCTAATAAATATGGAGTTGGTGCTTGCGGGAAATATTGATGAATTTCTTTTAAAATGGTATATTCCCTTACCATATCATGTGCTTTTGGAGCAACAGGTCCGATTGGTGGCCTACGTAAAACAGCCTCCCATTTACCAATTTGAATTAAATAAGTCAAGTTAGAACGACCAGCCCGAAATTGTTTTATTTGAATAGGAACATCATCTGGAATATCCTTTAAATGCTTCTTAATAAAGGGAATGATTTTCTGTTCTTCCAATTCTTCACCTTCACGGATTGGTATCGTTTCTGTAATCATCATTCAACTCCCTCTTTATAATTCTGAAAATTCTGTAATATTTTTGCGCTATTATTTATGATTTGCTCTCAAGCCCGTTCAATGATCGTAGCGATTCCCTGTCCCCCGCCAATACAAGCCGTAATTAAAGCATATTGACCATCAGTGCGGTGTAATTCATATACAGCTTTTGTTATTAATATAGCACCTGTAGCTCCTAATGGATGGCCATGCGCAATTGCACCACCATTAACATTTACCTTTTCTAAATCCATATCTAACTCACGATTAACGGCGATCACTTGTGCAGCAAAAGCTTCATTCAGCTCAATTAAATCAAAATCATGTAAGCCTAATCCTGATTTGGCTAATACTTTACGCACTGCAGGAACAGGACCTATTCCCATAATATTTGGATCTACTCCAGCAACTGCCGTTTCCCGAATAACAGCTAATGGTTTTAATCCAAGTTCATTTGCTTTACTACTTGACATCACAACTAGAGCCGAAGCTGCATCATTTAATCCCGAACTATTTCCTGCCGTTACTGTTCCTCCTTCTATAAATGCAGGTGGAAGCTTCGCCAATGCTTCTAATGATGTATTGGGACGAGGATGTTCATCCTTTTTAAATATAATAGGCTCTCCTTTCCGTACTGGAACCGTAATCGGAACAATTTGCTCGTCAAAACGACCTTCTTCCATTGCAATTGCCATTTTTTGTTGACTTTTTAATGCAAATTCGTCCTGTTCTTCCCGCGTTATATTGTATTTTTTCACTAAATTTTCTGCCGTTATGCCCATAGGTGGATCGCCAATTTCCTTTGGCGATAATTGTGACTTACGAAATCGAGGTAGAGTTGAACTATATGGTTTTTCTGGTCGATCCATTAAATAAGGCGCACGACTCATACTTTCAGTACCACCTGCTATATATATGTCTCCTTCTCCAGCACGAATCGCTTGTGCAGCTAATGCAACAGCATTAATACCAGATCCACATTGCCGATCGACGGTTAAACCTGGTATATTGATCGATAAGCCCGTTTGCAACGCCGTTAACCGTGCAATATTACCACCACCACTTAATACATTACCGAAAATCACATCATCTACTTGTTCTGGGGCGATGTTTGCCCGTTTTACAGCTTCTTTTATAACCTCTGCACCAAAAACATGTGCTGGAACAGTTGCTAAAGACTGACCCTGCCTTGCAATGGCTGTCCGAACTGCCGATACGATAACCGCATCTCTACTCATTGTACATTCACCTTCCTTTTTTAAAACTACAAAACTATCTTTTTACCATGTAATTGCTCCACCGTCTACAACAATGGTTTCACCGGTAACAAAATCTGATGCTGGAGCTGCCAAGAATAGAGCAACACCTTTAATATCTTTATCCGTTCCATAACGTCCCAAAGGTGTACCTTCCAAAATTTTATCCCCATACCTTTCAAGAATAACGTTCGACATCTTTGTGGGGAAAAATCCGGGAGCAATTGCGTTTACATGAATATTATGTTGTCCCCACTTTGCCGCAAGATCTCTCGTAAAGTTGATAACTCCTGCTTTACTCGTGTTATAACCAATCGTATTCATTACATCTGGGTTCGAACCACGAAGTCCTGCTACTGAAGCAATATTAATAATTTTACCTGCCTTTTGTTCAATCATAATTTTCCCGACAGTCTGTGACATGAGAAATGTTCCAACTAAATTTACATTCAAAACCTTTTGAAAAGCTTCTAAAGGCATTTCTTCAACAGGTGCTCCCCATGTTGCACCACTGTTATTTACTAAAATATCAATTCTCCCAAACTTTTCCACCGTGGAATCAACAACATGTTTTACTTCCTCTGGATTGGTAATATCACACTTTAATGCGAAAGATTCAACGCCAAGTTGTTTTAATTTTTCACTCACTTCAATACAATTTTCAACTTTTCGTGAACAAACAACAACGTTTGCCCCCGCTTCCGCAAAAGCAGTAGCAATTTGTTCACCAAGCCCTCGGCCTCCACCTGTTACAATTGCCGTTTTTCCTTTTAAACTAAATAAGTCAGTGACATGCATCTCATCATCCCCCTAAATTTTCAAGAAGAATTTTAACGACGAACCTTTTCTAGTTCGGCATATTTTTTTAATTCTAATCGAGCAACCGTCCGTTTATGTACTTCATCAGGACCATCCGCAATTCTTAATGTACGAATATTTGCAAACATGGCTGCAAGTGGATAGTCTTGACTGACTCCAGCTGCTCCTAATGTTTGAATTGCCCGATCAAGAACCTTTAAGGCTACGTTAGGTGCAACAACTTTAATCATAGCAATTTCTGCTCTAGCCTCTTTATTTCCCACAGTATCCATCATATGAGCAGCTTTTAAAGTTAATAAACGAGCCTGTTCTATTTCTATCCTTGAATTTGCAATCCATTCTTGAATAACTCCTTGATCGGCTAATTTTTTCCCAAAGGTTTCCCTTTCCTGAACACGTGTACAAAGGATTTCTAATGCTCGTTCAGCTGCACCAATCGAACGCATACAATGATGAATTCTACCTGGTCCTAATCTCCCTTGCGCGATTTCAAATCCTCTTCCTTCACCAAGCAGGATATTGGATGCCGGAACACGAACATTCCGAAATTCTATTTCTGCATGCCCATGCGGAGCATGATCATAACCAAAGACCGTTAAAACTCGTTTAATCGTAACTCCAGGTGTATCTAGAGGTACAAGAATCATCGATTGTTGTTTATATTTTGGTCCTGTAGGATCTGTTTTCCCCATAACAATGGCTATTTTACATCGAGGGTCTGCTGCACCAGAAGACCACCATTTTGTGCCGTTTATTACATATTCATCACCATCACGAACAATACTTGCACGTATATTAGTAGCATCTGAAGAAGCGACATCTGGTTCTGTCATGCTAAAACATGAACGAATTTCTCCATTTAGTAAAGGTTTTAACCATTTTTCTTTCTGTTCTTCGGTTCCATATTGGACAAGGACTTCCATGTTTCCAGTATCAGGAGCACTACAGTTGAAAACTTCCGGAGCAATACTGGATCTTCCCATTATTTCGCATAAAAACGCATATTCTAAGTTTGTTAGCCCTGCACCGTACTTACGATCTGTTAAAAATAAATTCCACAGTCCTTGTGACTTCGCCTTCTTTTTTAAATCTTCAATAATAAGTGGCACCTCAGAAAAACGGTCATATTCATTTAATTGTTCTTCATACAATTTTTCATTTGGATAAATATATCGCTCCATAAATTCAATTAAACGTTTTTGATAGTCTTTGGTCCTCTCGGACAATTCAAAAATCATAAATTCACCCCTTTAATTTTTTGATTTTTCTGAACAAAATTCCTATAATGAACCCCATACTCGTTTGTATGAATGGGGTTCATCTACTTTGCTTAAAAAAACACAAGACAATTATTCATAGCGGACAAATCGAACAGTCCCTCTTACCGTTTCTTTATTATTTTGATTAACCGCAGTGACATTAAATATTAATTCCATATCCTTTTCATCAACAAGATCTGCTTTCAGTGTGAGTACATCATTCAAGAATACCATGCCGGCAAACCTGATTTTAAATTCCTTTATAAAACCTTCACCGTAATATGGTGTAAATAATTTACTTAAATTGCCCATTGTCCACATACCATGAGCGATAATTCCTGGTAAACCGGCATTTTTTGCTTCCGCATCAATCGTATGAATTGGATTAAAATCCCCTGACACACCGGCATATTTAATTAAATCTAATCGGGTTACGGGGTTTAAAGTCACTTCTAATCGATCGCCAAGCTTTAAATCCGTAATGGTGCTCACACTTTCATCTCCTTTCGGACAGCCTCTGTAATAATGACATTTTGTATTTCTGTAAAAATCAATTCTCCTTTTGCATCTTCTCCAAATCGTTTGATAATGACAAAGCCCATTTTTCCTCCATTTTTCCCTACTTTTTCATAGTATTCTTCAATTCTTGCATAACAGTAAATCTCTTCATCTACAAAAAGAGGACGGCTATAAATATATGTTTCTTCTCCGTGAATTAACCCTTTCTTTGGTAAATCAACCCCTGCAATTTCGCCATATTCAAAAGTCCGTGGAAACGTTGGTGGTGCAATATTTCGACCGTAACGTGAATTTTTCCCAAATTCTTCATCGATATAAAATGGATGAAGATCACCGATGGATTCAGCAAACCGCTTTACTAATAAACGATCAACTCGGTTTTTAACCTTTTTTGACTGTTTTCCAATCCATGCTTTAGACAACCTCATCACTCCTTTATACTGTTGGTCCACCTGCAACATAAATGACTTGACCGTTAACGAATGAAGACTTTTCATCCGCAAAGAAGGCAACCGCATTCGCAATATCAGAAGGCTTACCACTTCGGCGCACTGGAATTTCATTTGCCCGTGCTTCAATAAATTTTTCAAATGGAACACCTATTCGTGCTGCGGTAGCTTTTGTCATTTCAGTTTCAATAAAACCTGGTGCGACAGCATTCGTCGTAATTCCAAATTTTCCTAGTTCAATGGCTAATGTTTTCGTAAATCCTTGCAATCCAGCCTTCGCAGTTGCATAGTTTGCTTGTCCATAGTTTCCTAATGCTGATGTTGAAGATATATTTATAATTCGCCCGTATTTTTGTTCAACCATATATTTTTGGGCCGCACGAGCTGCATTAAAAGACCCTTTCAAATGAACATCCATTACCGCTTGCCAGTCGTCATCAGACATTTTAAATAATAAATTGTCACGAATAATACCTGCATTATTTACTAAGATATCAAGAGAACCAAACTTCTCTACAACATCCGCTACAGCAGCTTCTACTTCGTCTCGATTCACGACATTAGCCTTTTTTACAAAAACGTCAAATCCTTGACCCTCGAACTCTTTCTTTGTTTCCACTAAAGCTTCTTCATTAATATCAATAATCGCCACTTTTGCCCCTTCCTCTAAAAATCGTTGGGCAATCGCTTTACCAATCCCACGACTTCCCCCTGTAACAAAAGCAACTCTTCCTTCAAATCGTTTTGACATATAATCATCCTCCTGTTAATACGAATGTTAGCTAAATAAGAATATTCAGCCTATTTTAATTATTTAGTATTCTGTTATAAAAAATCAAATAAAATCTCCTAACTTTACATGACCTTTTAATAGATTACGAGAAATGATTAACCGTTGAATTTCATCTGTACCATCATAAATTCTCCACAACCTCATTTCTCGGTACCATTTTTCTATCGGTAATTCTTTCGTATAACCCATCCCACCATGAATTTGCATTACGCGATCAACGACGCGATTGGCCATATTGGCTCCGAACAATTTTGCCATCGAAGCAAGATGACGGTTATCTTCTCCTTGATCTAACGTAAAAGCTGCATTCAAAACCAACCATTTTGCTGCTTCAATTTCAACAGCGGAATCAGCAATCATCCATTGTATCGCTTGCCTATCAGCAATTGGCTTTCCGAATGTACTCCTTTCTTTCGAATAATCAATCGCCATTTGCAATAACCGTTCAGCTGCACCTACCGCACGAGCTCCAACAATCCAGCGAGCATATCCAATCCATTCTAATCCTAATTTATAACCACCGTGTAACTCTCCTAAAATATTTTCCTCTGGTACCCGGACATTTTCAAAAATGAGACTAGCTGGGCCCCAATCCCCCATCGTATGAATATATTCCGATCGCCAGCCCATTTCACGATCAACAATAAAGCAAGTTACACCATCTCGACCGTTTTTTGCATGGGCTTCCTTATCAGTGATCGCAATAACCATAACAAAATCGGCTTCATTTCCACCAGTAATAAAGGTTTTTTCACCATTGATTACCCATTCATTTCCATCTTTAACAGCAGTCGTTTTAATATTTCTCGTATCTGAACCCGCATTCGGTTCAGTCATTGCAAAGCAAGATTTCTTTTCCCCATTAATTGTGGGTATTAAATATTTTTTCTTTTGTTCCTCATTGGCATAATATAAAATATTGTCTGCAGATCCACCAAAACGGAACGGAACGAAAGTTTTTGAAATCTCCATTGTTACAATTGCTTGCATAACTTGGCCCAAGTCAGCACCACCATATTCTTTTGGTGTATTAATGCCCCAAAAACCAGCATTTTTTGCTTTTTCTTGGAGTTCTTCTAATTTTCCTTCAGGTAGATCAGGTTTTCCTTCTATTGATCTCCGTAGCACTTCACTTTCAAGTGGTTTAAGTTCTTTTTCTACAAATCTACGAATCGTTTCTTGAACCATTTTTTGTTCTTCTGATAATCGTAAATACATCGTTAACACTCTCCTATTAAGAATTAATATATTGATCTTTTAAAACTCTTTTTAAGATTTTTCCGACAGCTGATTTCGGTAATTCATTGACAAAATCTACGGATCTTGGCACTTTATATGCAGCCATTCGTTCTCGACAAAATTGAATTAATTCTTCTTCTGTTAACTGTTCATTCTCTTTTAACACAACGACCGCTTTTACTGTCTCGCCACGATAAGAGTCAGGTACTCCAATGACGGCAGCTTCTAATACGGCCGGATGGGTATAAATAACATTTTCCACCTCTATTGGATAAACATTATAACCACTTGCAATTATGAGCTCTTTTTTCCGACCAACGATATAAAAGTAACCATCTTCATCCATTTTGGCTAAGTCCCCGGTATAGAGCCAACCATTGCGTATCGTTTTACTCGTTTCCACAGGGTTATTCCAATATCCCTTCATGATTTGTGGTCCTCTAACAATTAATTCTCCAACTTCTCCAACAGGTAATTCTATTTCGCCAGTTTCCACATCAACAATTTTGGCATCCGTATTTGCAATCGGTATTCCGATACTCCCCTTCTTTTGCAGACCTCCAATAGGATTTCGATGAGTCACTGGAGAAGCTTCCGATAGACCGTATCCTTCAGCAACGTTCGTTCCACTAACTTCGTTAAATTGATTGATCACTTCAACCGGTAATGGTGCGGAACCACTTACACATGTTTCTAGTACACTTAAATCAAAGGCTTTTTCTTTATAGTAGTCTAATAGAGCAATATACATTGTTGGAACACCAGGGAATATGGTAGGTTTAGTTTTTTCTATAATGTTCACAACAATTTCGGGTTCGAACTTTGGGACAAGAATTAAATTACCACCTATGTGAAAGGTGAATAACATACAACTTGTCATTCCATATACATGAAATAACGGTGAAATGGTTAATGTCCTTTCCTCTCCTAATTTAGTATTCATTTTCGAAGTTGCCGCACTTTGTAACGTATTCGCGACTAAATTATAATGTGTCAGCATCGCTCCTTTCGAAAGACCTGTTGTACCACCCGTATATTGAAGCACTGCCACATCCTCTTTTGGTTGAATCGTTATATTTGGAACTGGTAATTTACGATTTTGTAGAAGGTGATTAAATCGATCCTCTTCACCGTCAAGACTTACGGTATAAACTAGTTCTAATTGGGTTTTATCTTTTATTTGATCAATATACGGTTGTATTTTGTCAAGAACAATAAGGATTTTTGAGCCAGAATCATTTAAAACATGTAATAATTCATTTGCTTTGTACATTGGATTGACTTGGACAACAATCGCCCCGCATAGTAACGCTGCATAATAACTAATCACATATTGCGGGCAGTTTGGAAGCATAATCCCGATACGGTCGCCCTTTTGTATGCCTGCATTTTTTAAATTAGCTGCAACGATCTGGATTATTTGATTTAATTGTTCATATGTAAAGGTCTTGTTAAAAAAAGTGATCGCTGTATGATTTGGATACTTATCAACAGATTGTTTAAAAAATTCATAAAGCGATATTTCTGGAAGATCAACTGTAATGGGAATACCTTTAGGTACATGTTTATGCCAAAGTTTCGTCAAACGGATCACCTCAATTGAATGAAATTTTGTAGTCTGATAAAGAGGAAGTTTTTGTGAACGGTTACATCCCAAAAACCTTTTTTTCTTAAACCTTTGTTTTTTCACATTAAAAATATGTGACGAATCTCCGAAAAAACAAATGGTTTACCTTATCTCATGCCTGCTGTTATTGTAAAAAATGTCACTATATATGAATGCAAGAACAATGCCAACTTACTTAGTATAAAAAAACTAATTTAAACTCTTTTTCCTATATACTTACGGGCATACATATTCATGCGAACCATGCCATACATAATAAATACATGACATAATCAAATTTGAAGAAATACCATTCGGAAAATCATAATATTAATTCAAGTTTGAATTAAAAAGATAGAAAATATTGATAAACTACTAATTTAGAATTAAATTAATTCAATTCAACTCTGAATCAATACATAAAAAAAGAGGTTATTGCATAACCTCAGCATCTATCAATGTATATTAACTGCTCATTTTCGGTTTAATATTATATTTTTTTAGCTTCCTTACAACGGTTGGTTGACTCGTTCTTAATGCTTTTGCAATTTCGTACGTATTACGATACTTTTTGGCTGCTCTCTCAAGGATCTTTCTTTCTGTTTCTTCAACGGCTTCTTTTAATGAAATTTGTTGATTTGTGTTCACATGAACACTATTCTTATATTCTGGCGGCATGTGCTCGATTTTGATTTCATTTTCAGGTGTTGTGACAACTAAACGCTCAATTAAATTTGCCAATTCCCTGATATTACCGGGCCAATTATAAGAAATTAAAAAATCAATCACTTCATAATTGAATTCTTTATTTAATAAATATTTTTGATTAAATTTGGATAAAAAGTGGTGGATTAATGGTAGAATCTCATCACGGCGCTCTCGTAGTGGAGGAATATATAAAGGTATGACATTCAAACGATAGTATAGATCCTCGCGAAATTCGCCACGGGTAACCATTTCATGTAAATTTCGATTCGTTGCAGCAATGATTTGCACATTTACTTTTTTGATCTTTGTGCTTCCGATCTTTTGAATTTCTCCTTCTTGTAAAACACGAAGTAATTTCACTTGTAAATTTAACGGGAGTTCACCAATTTCATCTAAAAATAATATCCCATTATTTGCTAACTCAAACATGCCCTGCTTTCCACTCTTATTTGCCCCTGTAAATGCTCCTGCTTCATAACCGAATAGTTCTGATTCTAACAATTCTGGAGGAATCGCTCCACAATTCACTTTTATTAGTTTTCCTTTTTCCTTTCTGCTACTTTGATTGTAAATAAAATTAGCTAACACGTCTTTACCGACACCTGTTTCACCTAAAATTAAGATTGTTGCATCAAAATTTGCAACACGTTTGGCCTGTTGAAAAATACTTTTCATTTGTTTGTTTTTTATAATGATTCCTTTATCATAGGAGCCAACGTCAATTTTTTCGTTCATAACAGAATGATTAAAATGACTATTTTCAGCATGAATACGATTTAGTTCAGTTAAATCTCTTATTACAGTAACTACTTTTTCTACTTCTCCGTTCTCATTTGTAATTGGTGAACCAGTTAGTAATGTAATATTACCAATGTAGTTTTTTTGCACAAGTGAAACGGTTTTACCAGTTCTTACAACTTCTTGTGTAACTGAATTTTTCAATATCCCTCTTTGCATTAGTTGACTCACATTTTTACCAATATAATATTCCTTCGGTATTCCAGTAATCCGTTCAATTGCCTTATTTGTTCGAAGTGTAATCCCTTTTGCATCAGTAATATAAATACCTTCATACGTTTCATCAAAATATGTTTGTAATTCCTTAACTTCCTTTTTTAGCGTTTGTATTTCATCAGACTCCATACCAATCACAATAAATTTTTGATGAGCAATCGAATTTTTTATGAATACATAATTAACGAATTTCTTATATGTTAATAATTGATCGTCTTTTTCAATTTCAAATGTAGGGAAAAACTCACGAACATCCAAACCAATTGTTGCTTTTTTAAATAATTTTTTAAATTTTTTATTAAACTGTATGAGTAAATATGTATGGTCAATTAGTGCAACGGGAAATGGAAGATGGCTTATTTCCATATTCGTACACCTACTTCCTTTATTTTGATTAGATTTAACGTTAAATATATAATAATATAAATTTTCAGTCATTTCATCTTCTATTCATATTATTCCATTTTACAAATGGAATAAAAAAACTGTTCATTAAAAGAAAACAATGAACAGTTTTTTAATATTGTTACGAAAGTAGCGCATGGTTGATGGTTTCTTTTGTAATGTTTTCGTGTGAAGTATGCCATTTTACTGAACCACAATGAATATGAAAGATTTGCGGAGATTCATGTTGAATGGAAAAATATGCCTCAATGTAATTGGATAATGGACGACTTTCTTGTACAGTTAAATAATAACCGTCAATCTCAGGATGGTCTTCCAAATACTGATTGAATTGATCAAAAGCCTTCTGACTTATAGGACAGGTGAGACTATGTTTAAATAACAAAAATTTCCCTTCATAATTTAAAATTTCTTTTAATTCGTCCATTCTCTCTATTTTTTTTAGCGCCATCCCCATTCCTCCATCATAATGGTTTACTTTTTGGAAGCTTGCAGCTCATCAATTTCTTTTGATAACATGGCAATTCTTTCTTTTGCCTCCTCTAGCACTTTTTCCGGCGAATCCATATGCTCTCTTTTCACCTGTTGGACTTTATCCACGATTTCCTTTGTCTGACTTTTTACAGCTTCTGACAATTTTATAGCTGCATCATTTGCTTGTTCTTTCCAATGTTCGCTTCTTTCAACTAATGTATTTCTTACTTCTCCTGTTTTGTCTAAAATAATGGATGCTTGACTTTCAAGATCCTTGCGCAGTTCCTTCCCCGATTTCGGTGCTAAAAGTAATGCAGTAATAGAACCAACTACACTTCCGATGACAACTCCTGTTACAAAATTACGAAATGCATGACTTTCATTTTTAACATTTTCCTCCATCAAGACTCCTCCTTATGATATATTTCATTGGCGTTAATTGCCCGTTGTTCCTGTTTTTTTTGTTTACGTGTACGGATTTCATCCCATTTTTCCTTGATTTCAAACACCACTTGTGCCCAACTAACGACTTGAGAGATTTTCTCTTGGTTTTGATCTACTCGATGGGTGACATTTTCACTTACACGGGCTAAAGATGCATTGAATTGTCTTACTGTTTTTCCAATATCCGTAGCTGCATCAATGACAGAATCTAATTTTTCAGATTTTTTTTGCAAATCCTTTGTTAATGTATTTGTTTTTTGTAAAAGCGATTCTGCCTCTGTTGTTATCCCTTTGACTTGTCCTTCAATGTTGTTAACCGTATTTGAAACCTGTTCCAACGCTTTCGATAGCGTTTTTAAAGTAGTAATAATATATACTACTAATATTACAAATGCAATGGCAATAACACCAACACTTATGTATAAAATCGCTTCCATCAAGTTAACTCCTTTCAATACTAAAAGCTTCAATTTTACTTATTTCTATTAAATCATGTTTTAAAAGAAGATTCGAGTTAAAAAAGATAATTATTTCATTTTTTTATATTATTTACCATAATCATTCTTTTTGTCCAATTGTCCTTCTTAAAACAAAAAGGCAAGTAGAAATCTTCCACTTGCCTTTAACGAATTATTTTACACCTTCATTTAAAAAACTTTCATAAGCATCCTGATATTTGTGAACATCTCCCGCACCCATAAATAAAATAACACTATTCTCAAACTTCGCTAATTCCGATACACTATGTTTATGAATAACTTTTGCTTCTGGGATCTTTTCTTGTAAATCTTCAATGGATAAATTGCCATGATTTTCTCTTGCTGAACCAAAAATTTCACATAAAAATACATGGTCCGCAAGATTAAGACTGTTGGCAAATTCATCTAAAAAGGTTTGTGTTCTTGTAAACGTATGTGGTTGGAAAACAGCGACAATTTCTTTGTTCGGATACTTTTGTCTAGCCGAATCAATCGTCGCTTGAATTTCCGTTGGATGGTGTGCATAATCATCAACTAAAATTTGTGTACCAACTCTTTTTTCTGTAAAACGACGTTTCACACCATGGAAAGTTTGTAAACCTTCTTTTAGTACATTTAAGTCAATATTTTCGTAATGACAAAGGGTAATAACAGCTAACGCATTTAAAACATTATGTTCTCCAAAGGTTGGAATGGAGAAAGATGAATAGAATGAATTCCTGACAAAGACATCAAATTTCATTCCTTTATCCGTACGTTCGATATTGCGTGCTTGGAAGTCATTCGCTTCATCAAGACCGTAATATATGACAGGTACTTTCGCTTGAATTTTTTGTAAGTGTTCATCATCACCATATGCAATAATCCCCTTTTTCACTTGCCAAGCCATTTCCTGGAAGGCAGAAAAAACATCTTCCACATTGGCATAATAGTCAGGGTGGTCAAAATCTATGTTTGTCATAATGCAATAATCAGGGTGATATGCTAAGAAATGTCTACGATATTCACATGCTTCAAACACAAAAAATTCAGCATCAGGCGTTCCCATTCCTGTTCCATCACCGATTAAATAAGAAGTTGGCTTCGCCAATTCCATGACATGGGAAAGTAACCCAGTTGTTGAAGTTTTTCCATGGGAACCCGTCACTGCAATACTCGTAAATTTTTGTATAAAATCGCCTAAAAACCGGTGATAGCGAATGACTGGAAGTCCTAATTCCAATGCTCTTTGAATTTCTTCATGTGTATCAGGAAAAGCATTTCCAGCAATAACTGTCATTCCAGGTTGTATATTATCTTTATTAAAAGGATATATTGGAATACCAGCTTTATCTAAAGCATCTTGTGTAAAATAATGGGTTTCAACATCAGATCCTCGAACTTCTAATCCCATATTATGGAGGATTTGTGCCAATGCACTCATACCTGATCCTTTAATACCTACAAAATAATAAACCGTCATGTTAGAACCTCCAACAAAATTACGATATGTGTATATAGAATAGTATATGTATTCATGTTTCCTTTAGGTGATTGCCTACATAAACTTTCCTAAAAATATCAATTTGATCTTATTATATTCTTGTGTTTTAATAATTGTTTTTATTATCTTCTTTTCTAAGTTAAATATTAAGCAACGCTTACAGTATTATAACACTTCCCATTAAAAAAAACTATTTGATTTTAAAATGTTGATGACAAAGTTTGATTATCAAAGCGAAATGACAAATATAATGTAATAAGAGTTAAGAGCTCCATGTATAAGAGCTCTTGTATATTTCATCTTTATAATAAATCATTTAACTTCTCTAAATCTTGTTCTGTAATTAAAACGTCCCTCGGCTTGCTACCTTTTGACTCAGTGATAATTCCCTTTTCTTCCATCATATCGATCATTCTTGCTGCCCGATTATATCCGATACGAAAATGACGCTGTAAACTTGATGTGGAAAGATTTCCTTGTTCTACAGCAAATTTACATGCCTCAAGTAGAAGTTCATCCTGCTCTTCAAAATCTGATTTCTTAATCAGTTCTTCTTGGACAAATAAATAATCTGGTTCTCCTTGAGAACGAACATGTTCAACAACATGTTCAATTTCTTCATCTGAAATAAATGCACCTTGAATCCGTACCGGTTTTGACGTTCCATTTTCAATAAATAACATATCACCTTTGCCTAATAAACGTTCAGCACCACTAACATCAAGAATGGTTCTCGAATCAATTTGCGATGAAACAGAAAAAGCAATCCTTGTCGGGATATTTGCTTTAATTAATCCTGTGATAACATCAACTGATGGTCTTTGGGTTGCAATTAATAAATGAATGCCACAGGCTCGAGCTTTTTGGGCAATACGAGCAATCGCTTCTTCTACATCGGCAGGCGCCATCATCATTAAATCTGCTAATTCATCGATGATAATAACGATATATGGCAATCGATGTTTGTTATCAGCTCTTTCATTAAATTTGCTAATATCCCTTACCCCAAGGTGAGCAAATAATTCATAACGTCGTTCCATCTCTTCTACTGCCCATTTTAAACTTTGCGTTGCTGCCTTTACATTCGTAATGACTGGGCTAATTAAATGTGGAATACCATTATAAGGAGCTAGTTCTACCATTTTTGGATCAATCAGAAGAAGCTTCACTTCATCTGGTCTTGCTTTATACAAAAGACTTACAATAAATGTGTTAATACTGACACTTTTACCAGATCCTGTTGCCCCCGCAATTAATCCATGGGGCATTTTTTTCAAATCAGTCATAATCGGTTTTCCAGTAATATCTAAGCCAAGTCCAACTGTTAGAGGCGATTCAGCCTTTAAAAAAGCAGGTTGATCAATAATTTCCCGTAAAAATACTGGGCGGGATTTACGATTTGGCACTTCAATTCCAATAGTGTGTTTACCAGGAATCGGCGCTTCAATCCGAATATCCTTTGCAGCTAAGCTTAATTTAATATCATCCGTTAAACTAGTAATCTTGCTAACCTTTACTCCCATTTCAGGAGCAAGTTCAAAACGTGTAACGGCTGGTCCCACTGAAACATGAACCACTTTTGCATCGACATTAAAGCTTTTCAATGTTTGATCCAAAATTTCACTTTGCATTTGTATCCATTCATCATCTGAATGTTCGTATCGGCGGAATTGCAGTAAATTTCGAGCTGGAAATTGATAATCATCATATAAAATATTTTCCTGATAGCGTTCCGTTGTCACGGCAACTTCATTTAATACTGTCGTTTTCTCATCATGCATTTCAATACTCTGCTGTAGTTCAGTCTGATTTACTTCCCTATCAATATGGTTAAGTTCTTTTGTCGGTTTCTCTTCATCAATGGTCCTTTTATATGTTACTCGTTTCTCTTCTTGTTTTTTCTTTAATTTTTCTCGATCAGATTTTAACATAATAACGTTAAATGGGATTTGTCTTTTGGCATTCGTTCGACGTTCATCTTTTTTAACATCGTTTAAATCATGAGTATGTTTCGACTGTTCAGCTTCCTGATTTTCTGTTCGATTTTCTTCAGCAGGATCTTTATTCAAACGTTCTTCACTTTCTTCGTTAACATCAACATTCGCTTTCTCTTCATTCAAAATTATCAGTTCTTTTCGTGCTTGTTCACGATTACCTTTTTCGTCTTTTTCTTCCTTTTCTAACTGCTCGCTTTGAAAGTTAGATGGTTCAACAACTTCGATCTGTTGAATTTGATGATCTACAAGATGGTCTTTTACATCGTATTGAACATTTTCCCTTTCAGACTGTTGGTCATTATCTTCTCTATTTGTTAAAGGAAGTGTTTTATTCGTTACCATTCCTTCATTCAAATCATGCTTTTTTTTTTCATGGAATAAAGATGCATTTTTATTCTCATTTTCACTGTTTTCCTCTTGGACCGATTCTTGATCTAGAACCGGACCCGCAAAAGTATCGTTGGTTTGAATTACCACCTTATGTATATTCTCGCTTGGATCTTTTCGTTTATGATCCTGTATTTGAACACTTTTCAACGAAATGTCATTTTCAATTTCTACTTTTGGGGAATAGTCTTGTTCATATTCTGAATGGACATCTTCTATTTTTGAAAGTTGTTTATCTGCATGAATGGATGGACTAGATTCAAAAGATCTTAATTCAAACTCAACTACATCCGTTTTCTTTGTTCGTTTTTGAAAACCATAAATTGGAGAAGGGACTTCCGATGGGCGGAAACCTCGAGTTCCAAATTTTGGTTTTTCTTGTTTTTCTTTCTGTTTCTGCTCCATTTTCTCCTGGCTTTTTTCGACATATTGACTTTCTGTCTCTTTTGGTGTTACTGTTTCTTTTTCAGGAGCTTGTTCTTGCTCATATTGCATAGATTTACCATTTATATACTTTAATTTTGGATAACGTTTATAAAGGTTCTTTTGAATTTCTGTAATGGACATGTTCATTTTTATTCGAGTTTTTTGGTTTTTATCGTAAGTGGGTGCTTCATTTCTGAATCTCTCATTTTGTGGATAGTGGTAAGCAACCCTTGTTTGCATTTCTATATATTCATTATTTCGTTCTTTCTTATTATTGTTATTGTTTTCTGGTTCAATAACTTCTTCTTCGTATTCTTCATCTTCATAATAGAAAAAAAATCTTTTCAACCAATCCATCTAATCACTCTTTCTACAAATACATTACCCTCTCATTTTACTATAAAAAAATAGAGAAAAACATAGAATTATACACACATTACTTTAGTATGACTCGCTTAGGGATACTGGAAATATTAATAAACTGGATAAAAAAATAACAGGATTGGCTCATTTAAACATATCCATATTTTAGTAAAAAAAAATGTCAGCTTGATTACAGCAATATTATTTTTTTATATTAAAAAGACTACTTCCTTGGTGCAGCCTAGTTGCAGTTTTATTGGAAGTAGTCTTGTTTATATATATGTTTCATTAAAAATCTAAGTTCGTCAGTGGTTTATAACAAGGAAGATACTTTATCACGCTTTGCCTGAAGAACCGAATTCGCGCATTTTTGTAATCACAGTTTCTTTAATGGCTTCACGTCCTGGGCCGATAATTTTACGTGGGTCGTATACTTTACTATCATTAGCTAATACTTCACGAACTTTTTTCGTAAACGCAATTTGA
>NZ_JAOUSE010000018.1:0-49361 GCF_025660415.1 Pallidibacillus thermolactis | reverse complement strand
CGTAAAGTTTATTGGAACCCTATTTACGAAGAAATAAAAGCAAAGACAAAAGCAGCCCTTGATGACGAACAAAAAGCAACACTTTATGCCAAACGTAAAGTAGATGTCGAAAGTGTGTTCGGTAACATTAAGGGCAATTTGTCGTTCACTCGATTCCGGTTGCGTGGAATCGAAAAGGTTGAAACTGAATTTGGGATTGTGGCTTTAGCCCACAATCTCCTAAAATTTGTAGGTAATATCAAGCTGTTTTCAGGAAAATGTAAAAAGAGCGAATTGAGAAACACAAGGATTTCTCAATTTCGCTCTTTTTTTGGGGACTTATTGGACAGCCCCTATATTAATCATCGTTTTTTAATTAACGGTGACGCATGAGTGGGAATAATAAGACATCGCGAATGGATGGCGAATTTGTAAGTAACATAACAAGACGGTCTACACCAATACCTAATCCACCTGTTGGGGGCATACCATATTCTAAAGCCTCTATAAAATCATCATCCATTAAATGAGCTTCATCGTTTCCTTTTTCCCGTTCTTTTAATTGTGCTTCAAAACGTTCTCTTTGATCAATAGGGTCATTTAACTCTGTAAAGGCATTGGCATGTTCACGACCTACAATAAATAGTTCAAAACGGTCAGTGAAACGCGGGTCTTCCGCATTTTTTTTGGCTAATGGAGAAATCTCAACAGGATGTCCATAAACAAATGTTGGTTGGATTAATTTCTCTTCAACTTTTTGCTCAAAGAATTCATTAATGATGTGACCAACTTCCATATGTTCTGTAATTTCTACCCCGTGTTCTTTTGCAAGAGCACGTGCTTCTTCAATCGTTTTCTCTTCCCAGAAGTCTACACCACAATATTCTTTAACTGCATCAACCATATGGAGTCTTTTCCATTTTGGCGTAAGGTCAACTTCGTGTTCACCATATTGAATTTTGGTTGTACCTAAAACATCTTCCGCAATATGTGCAATTAAATTTTCAGTTAAATCCATGATATCCTTGTAATCAGCATATGCTTCATATAGTTCGATCATTGTGAATTCAGGGTTATGTCTTGTCGAAACTCCTTCATTTCTAAACACACGACCGATTTCATATACTTTTTCAAGACCACCAACAATTAAACGTTTTAAGTGAAGTTCTAGAGCAATACGCATATATAATTCCATATCTAGTGCATTATGATGTGTAATAAATGGTCTTGCTGCAGCACCACCCGGAATAGAATGCATAACCGGTGTTTCTACTTCTAAGAAACCTAAATTATCTAAATAGCGACGCATCGATTGTATAATCTTACTACGTGCAATAAACGTATCTTTACTTTCAGGGTTAACAATTAAATCTAAATAACGTTGACGATATCTTTGTTCCACATCTCTTAATCCGTGGAATTTATCAGGAAGTGGACGTAATGACTTTGTTAGTATTTGAAAATCTTGAACTTTAATCGATAGTTCGCCAACTTTTGTTTTGAATAGGGTACCTTTTACACCTACTATATCCCCAAGGTCAGCCATTTTAAAGATTTCATATTGTTCTTCACCCACAGCATCTTTACGTACATATATTTGTAATTGGCCTGTTACATCTTGTAAATGAGCAAATCCAGCTTTACCTTTACCACGTTTCGTCATGATACGACCAGCAAATTCAATATTTATATTTTCGTTTTCTAACGCTTCTTTTTCTAGCTCTCCATATTTTTCAATTAATTCTTGTGCTAAATGAGTTCTTTCAAACCTTTTACCAAATGGATCGAATCCTTTTTCGCGTAACTCCTCCATCTTTTGTCTACGAACGATAAGTTGGTCATTTAATTCTTCATGACTCATCCAAAATCATCTCCAATTGTTTATTCTTATCTTCTATTATGTAACCAAACTTAAAAGTTTCATAACCTCAAAGTTGAAAATTTATATAAAGAAAAAAGCAAAACTGCCAGTATTGTACTGGCAGTAAAACATACCAAATTAATTATATTTTAAATATCAGCCTATTGTCAAACCCTGGAGGTTAAATCTAGTCGTTATACAGCTTCCTGTTCTAATTTTTCCTTTTCTCCTATCTCTTCTACTATTGTATCTAATATTTTTACAAGATCCTGTCTTTTCTCACAGCTGTTAATTGCATTACGGAACTTGCCACTTCCTCTAATCCCTTTCAAATACCATGCCGTATGTTTCCTCATCTCTTTAAGAGCTACTTTTTCACCTTTAAGATTAATTAACCGGTCCATATGCTTTTTACAAACTTCCATTTTTTCACGAATGCTCGGTTCTCCAGGCAAAACACCTGTTTCTAGATAATTTACTGTTTGATATATCATCCAAGGGTTGCCTAAAGCTGCTCGGCCGATCATCACTCCATCAACACCTATTTCATCCAGCATTCGTTTTGCATCTTGTGGTGTTTTCACATCCCCATTACCAATTACAGGGATTTTCACTGCTTGTTTTACATCACGAATAATATCCCAGTTTGCCTTACCATCATACATTTGTACCCGGGTACGACCATGGACGCTTACAGCAGCACCACCCGCGCGTTCAATCGCTTGAGCATTTTCAACTGCATAAATATGTTCATCATCCCATCCAATACGCATTTTAACAGTAACGGGTTTTTCAACAGCATCAACAACATAGGATACCATATCATATATTTTATTTGGATCTAGTAGCCATCTCGCTCCTGCTTCACATTTTATAATTTTATTTACTGGACACCCCATATTAATATCGATAATATCTGCGTTCGTATTTTTATCTACAAATTTAGCAGCTTCAACTAATGAGTCTTTTTCGCCACCAAAGATTTGTAGACTCAACGGGTGTTCACGTTCATCAATATACAACATCTCTAATGTTCTTTTATTACGGAAATTGATTCCTTTGTCACTAATCATTTCACAACATACAAGACCTGCGCCAAATTCTTTCACGGTTAAACGGAAGGCTGAGTTACTGACACCTGCCATTGGTGCTAGAACAACCCGATTTCCTATTTCAACGTCGCCTATTTTCCACATACTATTGCCTCCCTATATAAAGAGATTATCTATATTGAAATCTTGCTTTTCTCTCCATAAACGGACACCTGCTGATTCTGTTTGAGAAACAAGGGCTTTAACAGTACTTTTTACATTTGGAACAACTAATTCTTCATTAATTTCTGCAAGAGGCACAAGAACAAAGGAGCGTTCATGCATTCTTGGATGCGGTATAGTTAAATGATCTGATTCAATAACTTCTTGATTAAATATTAGAATATCTAAATCAATTGTCCGCGGCCCCCAACGGATTGTTCGTTTACGTTCAAGTTGTTTTTCAACATCCAGACAAGTTTCTAATAATTTATAAGGATTTTTACTTGTTTCGATTTCAATAACCATATTTAAAAAAAGATCTTGTTCAGTAAACCCAACAGGGTCTGTTTCATAAATTGAAGAAAAATCCCGAATTTCTATCAATTCTTTTTCCAACGCTTTAATCGCTCGAAATAAATACATCTCCCGTTTACCAATATTGGACCCAATTGATAAAAAAGCTCTATTTTTCATCGTACATCATCCTGATTATTATTTTAACCATAAAAATATTACCAATTATATTACATTGATCCTTATTAAATATGAACAATATAAAAATTAACTTCTTTTACGTGTAATTTCAATACTGACTGATTTATAATGTCCAGGGATAGGCGGATCTGGTTTTATTATTTTTACTGTACAGCTTTCAATTTTTTTATATTGTTCAAGGACTTTCTCGGCAATTTGTTCTGCCACGGTTTCGATTAATGAATAACTTTTCCCTTCCACGATATCTCTACATAATAAGTATAGCTCAGCGTAATTGACTGTCTCTGATAGATCGTCCGTTTTACCAGCTTTTGATAAATCTAGTTCAACCATTAAATCAACAATGAATCGTTGACCAAGTCTATTTTCTTCAGGTAATGCTCCGTGGTATCCGTAAAATTCCATTTGGTTCACATATATTTTATCCATAAAATATTTATAGCCTCCTGAATTAATAACTTGTTATATTTTATCAAATCCAAACACTAGCTTAAAGCAAACCTTATTTTTTAAACAAAAAAATCCCACGGCTTAAAACCATGGGACAAAACTGTAATTGCTATTCGAATTGATAAAGAGCTGTACTTAAGTAACGTTCACCATTATCCGGCACTACTGCAAGAACTTTTTTACCTTTTCCTAATTTTTTCGCTGTCTCTAAGGCAGCATGAATCGCAGCACCTGAAGAAATTCCACCTAAAATTCCTTCGTTACGAGCAACTTTTCGAGCTGCTTCAAAAGCCTCTTCAGTAGTTACCGTAAAAACTTCATCATAAATTTCCGTATTTAGTACTTTCGGAACAAAGTTTGCCCCGATACCTTGTAATTTGTGTGGACCTGGCTTTCCTCCTGATAAAATAGGTGAATCTTTTGGTTCAACAGCTACAATTTTTATATTTGGATATTTTGATTTTAATATTTCACCTGCACCTGTAATTGTTCCTCCGGTACCGATTCCAGCAACAAATGCATCTAATTGATCACCCATTTGTTCAACTATTTCAGGACCTGTAGTTTTTCTATGTATTTCTGGGTTGGACAAGTTTTCAAATTGTTGTAGCATAAAGTATCCCTTTTCTTTGGAAAGTTCCTCTGCCTTTTCAACCGCACCTTTCATACCAGCAGGTCCTGGAGTTAATACAAGCTCTGCACCATAAGCACGCAATAAGTTACGGCGTTCTAAGCTCATTGTTTCCGGCATCACCAGTACTGTTTTATAACCTTTAGCTGAGGCAACCATAGCAAGTCCAATTCCAGTATTACCGCTTGTTGGTTCAATGATTGTATCACCTGGTTTCAATATTCCTTTTTTCTCAGCATCTTCAATCATAGCTAATGCAATACGATCTTTTACACTACTTGCAGGGTTGAAATACTCGAGTTTTAAATATACTTCTGCAGAATTTTCATCAACAATATTATTTAATTTAACAATTGGTGTACGGCCGATTAATTCAGTGATTGAATTAACATAATTGGACATCCAAACCTCTCCTTTTTTCAAAACCCTAGTAATTTAATTGGTTTAATAGTATTTTATTCCTAAAAGATATCCTCTGTCAAACGATATCGTATGGAATATTTCCACAATTTCTATTTTTCTTCTGCAAGTCTTTTATATTCTTCCAATTCTTCTTTCGTGAATAAATATTTTTCATTACAAAAATGACATTGTGCTTCTGCCTGCTCGTCCTCATCTATCATTTCTTGTAATTCTTGTGACCCCAATCCAATCAAAGCATTACCAAACCGTTCCTTACTACAAGTACATTCAAACTCAACTGGGACGGTTTCTAGTACTTTTATATTATCTCCTAACAATTCTTCTAAAATTTCTTCAGGCGTCATTCCCTCACGAATCATTGTTGATATTGGTTTAATTGTGTTTAATCGATTTTCAATTTCCGAAATAGTTGAATCTGTTGCACCAGGCATAATTTGTATTATAAAACCACCACTTGCAAGGATTGTGTGGTCTGGATTAACAAGTACACCAACACCGACTGCTGAAGGGGTTTGCTCAGAAGTAGCAAAATAGTATGTAAAATCTTCACCTATTTCACCTGAAACAAGTGGAACTTGACCAGAAAATTTTTCCTTTAAACCTAAATCTTTTATAACCGTCAACATGCCGTTCGTTCCCACTGCTCTTCTAACATCAAGCTTCCCTTTTTCATTTAAATCAAAGTGTACGTGTGGATTAGCTACGTAACCGCGAACTTTACCATTTGCGCTTGCATCTACTAAGATAAGTCGAATAGGTCCATCGCCTTCAATTTTAACCGTAATTCGGTCATTGTCTTTCAACATCGTACCCATCATGGCACTAGCTGTTAACGTCCGCCCAAGTGCTGCAGAAGCGGTTGCCCATGTATCATGCCGTCTTTGTGCTTCTTTAACAGTTTCTGTAGAACGAATTGCATATGCCCGTACTTCCCCTTCGTAGCCTAATGCCTTAACGATGTAATCACTCATGTTTTATCCTCCATCTTCAATTCTTTGATAAAATATTCAACTTAAAAATAAGTACATTGTGTATTATTGGTTCTTTTTATAAATAAGTCGCAACCCTTTTAATGTTAATAAAGGATCTACAACATCAATTATTTTTGCTTCTTTAGCAATTAACTCAGCTAATCCCCCGGTAGCAATAACTGTAGGTTTTTTTCTTGCCTGTGATTTCATTCTTGCCACAATTCCTTCAACTTGTCCTACATAACCATACAAAATACCTGATTGCATAGCTTCGACCGTATTTTTTCCAACTATATTATCGGGAGGAACTAGTTCTATTCTTGGAAGCTTTGCTGTTCTTGTATATAAAGCTTCAGTAGAAATCCCAATTCCTGGCGCTATTGCACCACCTTGGTACCAACCATTTTCATCAATATAACAATACGTTGTTGCTGTTCCGAAATCAATAATGATGATCGGACTACCATACTCATTTAACCCTGCAATTGCATTAACAATTCGATCAGCTCCGACTTCCTTAGGATTTTCATATTTAATATTTAAACCTGTTTTCACACCTGGACCAACAATAAGCGGATCAACATTAAAATATTTTTTACACATCTTTTCCAGCGCGGTCATAATCGGTGGAACAACAGATGAAATAATAACTCCTGTAACTTCAGATGTTTTTCGTCCTTCATGCTCAAATAGAGACTTTATCAGTAAGCCGTATTCATCTTCCGTTTTAGAGCGATCTGTCGCTATTCGCCAAAAATATTTTAATTTATCTTTTTCGTATACACCTAATACAATATTTGTATTTCCTACATCAAGTGCTAATAACATATTTTTCACCAACTTTAGTAAATAGAGTGCACAAAAATATTAACATAAATTACATGAAAGCTAAAATATTTAACTTGATTATATAAAGATAAGGTTAAGCGGAGCAAGATATAAACATACTATATACACAAAAAAAGCAGGCATACAAGCCCGCTTTTTTCTAAATTAATCTTATTTTTTTTCATTGTTTTCGTCTTTATCATCGTCCTCAGACATTTCTTCTATATCTTCAGTTGATGATCTTTCGTTTTTATTAACAATACTTTGAGCAATATCTTCTTTACGAGAAATATTAATTTTTACATCAGATTTTGAATCCGTTGTTATTTCGTCATCATCATCTGCTAATTCCTCTGGAGGCAATGTACCATTTTTATAAATATAGCGAATTTGCTTAGCATCTAGTGTTTCAACTTTTAGTAATGCTTGGGCAATAGCTTCTAACTGTTCACGATGTTCAGTAATGATTTGCTTAGCTCTTTCGTAACATTCCCGAATTATTGCCTGAATTTCTAAGTCGATTTCATAAGCAATTTTATCAGAATAATTTTGTTCACTATTTAAATCTCTTCCTAGGAAGACTTGACCCCCGCTTTGACCAAATTGCATTGGTCCAAGTTTTTCACTCATACCGAACTCAGTAACCATTCGACGAGCAATATTTGTCGCTCTTTCAAAGTCATTGCTTGCTCCAGTAGAAACTCTACCGAAAACTATTTCTTCCGCAACACGACCACCTAAAAGACCGGTAATTTTATCTTTCAGTTCTTCTGTTTGCATGAAATAACGATCTTCTTTTGGAAGCATGACAGCATAACCGCCAGCACGACCACGGGGTACAATTGTTACCTTATGTACCATATCAGCTTCATCAAGAACAAGTCCAATAATTGTATGTCCACTTTCGTGATACGCAACAATTTTACGTTCTTTTTCAGAAATTGTTCTCGATTTTTTAGCAGGACCAGCAATAACACGGTCTGTTGCTTCATCAATATCACGCATATCAATTTTCTTTTTATTCGCACGAGCAGCAACTAACGCAGCCTCGTTTAATAAGTTTTCCAAATCGGCACCAGAAAATCCTGGCGTTCTCATAGCAATTGTTTTTAAATCAACGGATTCATCTAAAGGTTTATTACGAGCATGTACTTTAAGGACGGCTTCCCTTCCTTTTACATCTGGACGATCCACTGTAATTTGTCTGTCAAAACGACCTGGACGTAATAACGCAGGATCTAGTATATCTGGGCGGTTTGTAGCGGCAATAATGATAATCCCTTCATTAGCCCCAAAACCATCCATTTCAACAAGCAATTGGTTTAATGTTTGTTCACGTTCATCATGTCCGCCGCCAAGTCCTGCTCCACGTTGACGACCTACTGCATCAATTTCATCAATAAAGATAATACAAGGTGCGTTTTTCTTCGCATTTTCAAACAAATCACGAACACGAGATGCACCGACACCGACAAACATCTCAACGAAATCAGAACCACTTATAGAGAAAAATGGTACTCCTGCTTCTCCTGCTACAGCACGAGCAAGTAATGTTTTACCTGTTCCTGGAGGACCTACTAAAAGTACCCCTTTAGGTATTCGTGCACCAAGATCGGAAAATTTCCGCGGATCTTTTAAAAACTCTACTACTTCAACTAATTCTTGTTTCTCTTCATCCGCACCAGCTACATCTTTAAAGCGAACCTTTTTCTTGTCTTCGGTATACAATTTTGCCTTACTCTTACCGAAGTTCATCACACGGCCACCGCCGCCTTGGGATTGATTTAATAAAAAGAAAATAAAGAAGATCAAGATAATAAACGGAATCATGGATGTAAGTAATTGAATCCACCCACTTGTTTCTTTTGCCATTAATACCACAAATTCCGTTCCTTTTTCTTCTGCTAAAGTCTCAATTCGCTCAACAGCTGAAGGACTTGGTAAAACATTTACGGTAAATTGTTCATTTTCACTGTAACTTTTTAATTTACCCGTAATATAATAAACCTGTCTTTCTGGTTGGACTTCAATTGATTCAACATCACCATTTTCAAGATGAGTAATGAATTCATTATATGTCATTTTATTATTCGTTTCTTGTCCATTGGTAAATATACTAATAATACCAATTAGAACTAGCAAAACGAGTAAATAGAATACGGTATTTCTAAATATACGATTCATCCTTGACCTCCTCTCAAGGGAAAACAAAACTTATTAAATAGTAACATAGAAAAACAAATAATGACAAGAAAATAGGTTGATTTTAACACTTGAAAGAGAATATGAAACAACAGTTTCTAAGTATATATTAAATATATGTATTTTTTGTTTAATTACTCAATGATTAGTTACTGTACACTTCAGGTTTTAAAACACCGATATACGGCAAGTTACGATATTTTTCAGCATAGTCTAACCCATAGCCTACAACGAATTCATTCGGTATTGTAAAACCAAATAAGTCAGCTTTAATATCAATTTTTCTTCCTTCAGGTTTATCAAGTAATGTAACAATTTTAATTGATTTTGCTTTACGGTAATGGAACAAATTAACTAAATAACTTAAAGTTAATCCACTATCAATAATATCTTCAACAATTAAAATGTCTCTACCTTCTACAGAAGTATCAAGGTCTTTTATAATTTTTACCTCTCCTGAAGATACTGTTCCCTTACCGTAACTAGATACATCCATAAAATCAATTTCTAAATAAATATCCATCCGTTTAATTAAATCGGCCATAAACGGTAAAGCTCCTTTTAAAACACCAACTACAAGAGGAAAACGATCTTTATATTCTTCTGATAAAACACCTGCAATTTCTTTTACCTTTTCTTGAATTTCTTCCTCTGATATTAAAACTTTCTCAATATCTTGGTTCATTTCATTTGCTCCTCCTAGAAGTTATTAATTAAAGTTATCTGCTTTAAATTGTGTTATATTGTTAATATAAATTGGACTAATTCATTCATATTGTAAGAAAGTGGTACTTCCCTTCTTTAGATCCGATGCTTCATAAATGGATTTTTTTAAGCCCGGTACCCATAGTATGTTATCATCTTGGTCCGTAACAATCGGCCATTTGTCCCGATCTTGTTTCGGAATTTTTAAGTCGATAAAGAGCGATTTAATTTTTTTCGTTCCTACTCCTTTAATACGGATTCTGTCACCATTCTTTCGTGTTCTTACGTACAAAGGAAACTTGGTTTTGTTATCTAAAATAAAAATATCTGGTCCATAGGTATTGGGAACAATACCTTCTTTAAACACAAGTTGCCTTCCATTCGGTAAGTCAATCGACTCCCCTTTATACCATTTATAAAAATAAGGTTCTTTCGTTTGTTCACGGTATGTAAAAATGCAAAAATCATAGGAACGATAAACTTTTAATTTTTGGGGTAAATCAATTCGTCCAGAAGGTTTATTTTTATCCACCATCTCTAAAATAGATTCAATATGTATAGAAGTTAAATCTTTTGGCAATTTGCTCTTGTAAAGATAGTTTAATATTAGTTGAATACATCTTCTTTGTAAAGGAAATGGTGCTTTTTTAAGCTCAATTAAATTAACAGATAGGTCACCATTACATTCTTTATTTATTACCTTATTATATGTTTCTTTTGCTAGATCCATTAAAAATTTTTCATCTTCTAACATTTGTTCACTAAATTGCTGAAAATGGATATGAACATTTTTATTTTCTGATTTTAAAAATGGGAGAACATGATTTCGAAAGCGATTTCTAGTGTAAATATCTAGCTGATTTGTATGATCATATACAGGTTTGAGGTTGTTCCTTCGAATGTAATCTTCAATTTCTGCTTTTGTAACACATAAAAAAGGTCGAATGATCGTCCCGGAAGCAAAAGGTCGTTTAACTTGAATTCCTGCTGTAGCTTTTAGTTCAGAACCTCTGGTTAACCTCATGAGAATGGTTTCAATTTGATCATCTCCATGGTGTCCTAAAGCTAAATTTGGAATATTGTTCTTTTCCATGACAGACTGAAAAAAATCATATCGTAATTCCCTAGCGATTGCCTCCGTGCTACCATACTTTTCCTTTGATTTTTCGTAAACATTAACCTGTATACTTTCAAATGGGATATTCCATTCTTGGCAAATACTCTTTACATATAATAATTCCTCATATGATTGTTTTCCTCGAAGCATATGGTCCATATGCGCAACCGAAATGGATATATCATAATACTCTATATGCTTTTTCAAAAAATAAAGTAATGCTAATGAATCGGGCCCACCAGATACACCAACTAAAATAGATGAACCTTTTTGAATTAATTCATGACGACTTATGAACTTTTTTACTTTCTCTTCAAATTCATTCATTTCTTACTTCCTCATTTATCATAAGGTTTATATCTTATTTTACATGAATGGCAATTATTTTTAAAATATTTTTTCACACATTAGAAAAAGAAAATAATGGCTTGAATAAATAGGTAGGAATCGTATTTATCCCTACCTTAATGTTAGTTAAAAGATCTGACCATATATATAATAGACATACAATAGAGAAATTAATATGAATATAATAATCGTTTCTAATACGCCTTTTAACTTGCTTTGATCGGATTTCTTTTGTTTCGTTGGACTTGTTTTTCGGTGTGTCCTTTTATGATCACTCACTGTTCTACCACTTAATACCTTCAATAAATCTTTTCGCATTTCATCTGCGATTCGGTATTTTCCTGTTAATGCTTTAATTAATACAGTTTTATACTTTGTTAATTCATGAGATGCATCTATAGCCCGAGTTAATTGCCGAATGCCACCTTCTCGCTTAGGGAAACGTTGCGGATAACAACTATTAATCATTATCATCGCAATTGCGAATAAATCATAAGAAGGTTCAGCTCTTCGAGTTCCAAGCCCCCAATAACCTCGATCATAAAATTCTGTATATTCCTTTATTGCTCTTCCAATTGCAGTTGTACCTCCTACATCAATGCAACGTATACGAATGGGTGGTCCAGTTATCATTAAATTATCAGGTTTTAAATCACCAAATACCCAGCCTTGTTTATGAAGATTTCCAATATCCGAAAGTAATTGTAATACAAGTATTGGAAGCCATGTCATTCCACTTTGACGTAAAAATGGAATAAAATGAACTCCCTGTATATATTCCATCACATAAAAGGAAAATTGGTGACCTCCAACGATCCAATCGTCTACATCCAATAAAGAAGGCCCGAGGGTAACCCCTTGGGCTTTAGAGAAAGATTTTAAAACATTAACTTCAGAAGTCACCGTCATCGGTTCAGAACTAATTTTTAGTGCAGCTTTATTCCCATTAAAATCTACTAAATAGACCGTTCCATTTGCTCCACTACCTAGTTCCTTTATTACCTTATATGAATTCTGATGCCATTTCCCTTGAATTACCGTTCCACAGTTTACATTAAATGGATTCTTCATAAAACTCCTCATCATGACCACCAGATAAAAAGCCTTTTAGAGTACGTCTTTTTTCAAAATGATGAACTGCCTCTATTATAGCCGGACCTGTCGGTGTCATTCCTCCTGGTGTTAATTTATTAAACACCGTTGTTAATGACTCAAGCTTCGGAGTCCAATCGAGTAATTTATCAACCTCTTTCCTCTTACCCGGGAAAACAAAGAGTGAAAATTGATTATTGCCTGTTCGGGCATTTAAACTAAGTGATAGATCAAGTAATGCCTCCTTTACCGTTGGTAGTTTATGTTTCATACTTGCACTTGTATCAACAAGAATCAGTATATCTAAATCCACTGTTTCATTCAGTTCGTCAACAATCTCTAATACCTCTCCCCTTTTTTCAGGCGGTAGTTTCTCCATTGACATCTCAGATCCTAAGATTTGTTTAAGTTCTTGATTTACAACCCCTTGAAGTGTTTGTGTCATCGCTTTTCTTGTGACCATTTGGACAGTTTGCGACAGGCTTTGAGCATATACTACTTGACTAACACCACCACCTTGACTAGCGATTCCTTCTATTTCCCTCATTCCATGTTCATCAATCACATCATTTTCCATTACTCCTATGACATTAACGGTAATACCTTGCTCCTTCGCTAAAGCAGCCATTGCGATCGGATTTTCTCCATGGTTCGAACAGCCATCAGTTATTAGTAATATCTGCTTAATTGTCCCTGTTTTCATAAAATTCCCCTCCTAAATTTACTATCCTCCATCCTTTCCTTTTTGGAGGGGAAATATACCCAATTTACTGAATATTCACCACCAATAATTGCTACCTTCTTTCTCAACATACTCATAATATTTATAACATTTACTTTTACCTATTTGACGAACATTCCTAAGCCAATTTTCTTAGCGAAATCGGTTCAATTGTTTTCCATTTAGGTGTATTGTGTTTGATCTTTGCTACAAAGACTGTCATATCATCGTCAATTCTACCATCATTTGCCCGGATTACCTCTTCTAAAATCAAATCAGCAATCGCTTGTGGATCATCTGTTTCAATCTCCCTTATTTTCCGTTTTAACCAAATATCTTTATTCTCGATAAACTTTGGTCCATCATAAATACCGTCACTCATCATTATGACAATATCTTCCGCCATGAGTTGTTCGTTTACAACATCTACTTCAAACTCTGGAATAATACCGATTGGTAGATTATTCGCTTCCACTTTTAATACTTTATTTCCTCGTTTTATAAAGCTAGGGCTTGAACCGACTTTTATGAATCTTGTCGACGCATTTTGCAAATCAATCATTGCTAAATCCAACGTAGCATAAATTTCATCTGTAGTACGTAAAGATAATATTGAATTGATAGATTTAATTGCCACCTCTTCATCAATACCTGATAATAATATTTTCTGTAATAGATCTAACGTTTCTCTGCTTTCTAAATAAGCACGTTCTCCATTCCCCATCCCGTCACTGATAGCCATAGCAAAGTTCCGTTGTCCAATCTCTAATTCTGTAAAACTATCACCAGATAAAAACTTTCCGTTTTTTGCAGCATAGGCAACCCCTGTATCAACAACAAATCGTTTGGCTGATCGGAAAGTAGCTTGACAATTTTCATTCGGATACTTTCCACACTCTTCATGATAAACTGTAATTGTTTCTCCTAAAATACTTGATAATAAAGGAGCAATTAATTTTTCACACTGCCCCATACCACCGCAATATGGTATCGTAACATCAATATCAATATTTCCTTTTTCCAAACTATAAATTTCAATATGATCAACTTCGATGCCGATCGATTGCATAGCATCTAAAATTTGTTCCTCTTGTTTTTCGTTATAATCCCGTTCTTTTTTAATTTCCTCCGCAAAATTTTTCATTACTTCTGAAACACCAAACAATTGATCAGCAACAATTTTTCGACTTTCTTGAATTTGAGAATTAAACTTATCCCTTACCTCCCGATAATAAATTTCTCTTTGCATTGCATCAATAACCTTTTTATTTTTTACGCAATATTGTTCCCACATTCGTTCTGTTCGATTAGAAATCATTAAATCATTTTCTTTTAATTCCGTCATAATTTCTGTCATTTTGCCATAGGTTTTATCAGTCCTATATTGCCAGCAATGTTCTCTTTTAAAACAACTCATACAAGTATGTTTCGTTACATCCGCTAACATATCATTCATAATAGCTACCTCGTCCATTTCTACTGCACGTTTCTGTTGCTGTTCGAAGCTCTCTGCTAGTGCAGTAAAAACTTTTGAAAAGTGGTGGACACGATTTGCTGTAACATCACGAACTTTCCTCATATATGCCTGCTGTTCAGCTGTAAACTCAGGTGTTCCAGGGGTATGTTTTGCAATTTCATTTGTTAAAGATTTTGGTGTTAGGAAAAATAGTATGGATGCTATAAACGTTTCATATAAACTTGTAACAATCGATACCGTACCTAGTTCATAAATACCAATTAATAGAGTAGCAATGATTAAACCAACGGAAACACCGACTTTTCTACCTTCTTTTAAAAGACCACCTAATAATCCTCCAAAGGCAAGTAAACTCATTTCAGGAAAACTTTCAATATGGGCAAGCCCAAAGATTAACCCAACAACGACCCCGACGGTAGCACCAACTGTCGCACCCGTTGTAAAAGCAAATATTAGCACAAGATACCTTGAAAAAATATGAGAGACTTCAACGTTTTCTATCGACCATCCAATCGTACCTGTTATCATGGAAGCTAGCAGAATAATTAAACAAACGATTTCCTCTGTTTTTAGTGTTTGTTTCCGTTTCGAGATTGAAAAAAGGGGTATACTTTGTAAAAAAATCATCGTTAATACAAAAGCAAGACTCGCCTCAACTCCAGTCATAATGAGATTAAATAATGTAACTTCTTGTATTTCGATGTAATAGTAAATAAACCGACCTATTAACATCGTAAAAAATACAACAAAGGGTAATGCTTTTATTTCATTAAAAATAAAGTGCTTAATCATTCGATTTAGTATGAGAAATAAACTTATAACGCCAAATGTATATAAACCATCGATTATAGATAGCGTTAAAGATCCTGCAACTAATCCAATTAAAGCAAGAGGAGCCTTATCTTTACGAATGGCAAATACAGCTGCAAAGAAAGGCAAACTAAAAGGACTTAAACCCGATAAAATAAAAGCTCTTGCAAGTAGAAAACCAACCAAAAATAATAATAGACCTTTTCTAAAAAATACTGTTTGTAGTTTCTTTTTAAAGTTTTCAAAAAAACGAGTCAGTAATAGTTTAAAGTCTACTGTTTTCCTTTCTTGAATTGGTTCCGCCAAACTCCCTTGATATTTATTCATAGAAAACACCTCACGACTAATTTTTGTCTATTATAATTCGATATAAATTAGAAGTTTGTCAAAAAAAAGAGGTAAATTCTATAAATTGTTCGACGATTCCCTACGTTTTTTCTAAAAAGATAACAATTTCAAACATTAAAATTAAAAATTTTTAAATAGGTATTAGCTAGGTTTTTGTAAGAATCCAGTCATATCAAGGGGCGCAAGTTACGACAATTTTCTGAAAATTATCAAATTTTGTCTAAATGTTTTTAAATTTCGCTCTTTTATTCGGCTATATTCATTTTTATCCAGATTCATTATTAAATCTAAAAAATAAAAAGTTGCCCCAAATTATGGGACAACTCTTATTATCATTTATATATTAAAACAAAATTTGATTACCACTACTATGAAACAATTCAATTTAAACGACAGCAAGTTAACCTCTTCGGGCTCCTCTACCTCCTCGGCGCGATTCAGTATGACGCTTTAATGATGCTAAACGATCTTCACTATCTTTTAAGAAACGAGCCATTTTTTGTTCGAAGTTTTCTTGTTGACGGTCATTTCTGTTATTTCGTGAACGATGGTTTTTATTACCACTTTCACTTTTATAATTATCTTTTGCTTTTTTAATGGATAGACCAATTTTGCCATCCTTCCCAACGTTCATCACTTTCACATCAACTTGATCACCGACTTTTAAAAATTCATTAATGTCTTTAACATACGTATCAGCAACCTCACTAATGTGAACGAGACCAGTTGAGCCCTCTGGCAGCTCTACAAACGCTCCAAAATTAGTAATACCCGTAACTTTACCTTTCAACTTGCTGCCTACTTCAATTGACATAAAAAGAAACTTCCTCCTTAAAATAATCAAAAAGTACAATTTATTATATTATAGTCTCAAACCTTAATAAGGTCAATCAACGGTTTCATCAGTTTTTTCGTCTTCTTTTTCCTCATCGGGTATCGTGAATATGACTTCGCCTTCATCAGATAAGTAATATTCCTGTCTAACGTATTTTCCAATATATTCATCATCCTGCAATTTCTTTATTTCATGTTGTAACGTCTTTTTTTCTTGTTCTAGCTCTTCTGATTGGACTTGTAAATCATTAAGTTTTGACTGTTTTTCATTTAATGTTTCTCGTTGTAACTTGAGTGTTAATGTAAAAGAAACAATAACAATACATGCAAATATAGAGAAAACGGTCAGCCTGCGAATGAGTCCCTTTTTCTTTCGTCTTTCTATCAACTTTTGCTCTTTTTTTTCATTCATATAAGATTGATTAACGATCGGTACTCGTTTATTATTACTACTCATTATAACAGGCCTCCCTTCATTTATCTCTTTTTCTTATTGAAAAATGTATATATTTTCTGGTAAAAATTTATAATTTTTTTATAAATGACATTCAATTTCATTTTAAATGAATTTGGTACAAGTTTCCAGCTTAATTTACCGAAATAGTTCAATGGTTGGAGGAAAAATTTAAAAATTGTTAATAAAATTCCCCCTAAGAATGTACTAAGCTTAAGTAAAAATTTACCGACTCCAACGGCAATAGATATGACAAATGTAAACAAAACAATAACTGGGCGAATAAGCAACATCGAGGTAAGCTTTGCACTTACGTTATATGTCCGAGTAATAAAGCGGATGAGGAGTTCTAAAAACTTTTGATATAAATTTTTCAATAAACTTTGATAAAATGCAAATCCGCAAAAAAGTGCCACAAAAATATAAAAGCGAATTTCACCAAAATTTACGGAGTATAAACAATAGAAAATGATTAATCCTTGTACAACCCAAAACAGGATATCATTGATAAAAATGAACCAAAACTTTCTTTTGCGACGGTTTAATAAGCGGCTATATGTATCCAAAGCCGCTCCTAAGTATCCGCCGACTGCAATCATAGCAATCATTGTATAAAATTGTGTTGTCAAACTCATTTGAACAACTTGCTAAAGAATCCTTTAGCTTTCTCTCCATGATTTTCATCAAGATAAACAAGATCATAAATCCGTCCTTTAATTGAAACGACTCCCTTATCGACATCCAGATTTTTCATAGATAAGTTTTGTCCCCGAATCGCCAAATATCCCATTACGGTTTCTAATAGGAACTCTTCATTATCAAAACTTTCAACTTGTTTAACACCAGTAATATCTAAATTTTTCCTCCCCCGCATAATAACATCATGTTCTTGAACCGTCGGCTTCGTGCTTTTCGGCTGATCATAATATTGGCTCATTTTCCATCCCCCGCTTTTTCAAGTTCTACTCTTAAAAATAAATATGCTCGTCCCTTTTGATATAGAACTTGAAATGTTTAGATAAACTTCCATTGATTTGTTTTTATAAGAGAGGGATGCTTGGAACCGAAATAATGCTATAGGGACCTATCTATACATTATTTTTTTCTACTCTTTCTTCTTTAATAACTATATACATTGAACTTGCGTCTTCTTTTTTTGTCGTCTCTTGAACTTTTGCAACTTTAACGTGGACGATCTTTTGACCGAAACGAATTGCTAGCTCGTCGCCAATGCTTACTTCTGAGCTAGCTTTTGCCTGCTTACCATTGATTAAAACTCGCCCTTGATCCGCTACTTCCTTTGCTAAAGTTCTTCTTTTGATTAGTCGAGAAACTTTTAAAAATTTATCTAGTCTCATGTTGATTTTCCTTTCTACTCATAAACCATTTTCTTTTGCCATATTCCAAAATTGATCTAATTCTTCTAAGGTAAACTCAGAAAAATCTTTACCTGTTTCCTTTACTTTTTCACATACAAAATCAAATCGTCTGATAAATTTTTGATTTGTTTGAATTAATGCTTCTTCTGAATTAATGTTTAGAAACCTTGCGATATTTACCATAGAAAATAATAAATCGCCAAATTCAGATTGAACCCGCTTTGATTTTGGATTAACCTTTATCTCATCCAACCACTCATTCAGTTCTTCTTTTACTTTCTCGATAACAGGTTCAATTTCCTGCCAGTCAAACCCTTTTCTTTTGGCAGATTTTTGAAGTTCCTCTGCATAAAGTAGTGCTGGAAGTCCCTTTGGTATGTCAGAGAATGTAGTCGTTGATCTTCTTCCCTTTTCATTCTCTTTTATCTTTTGCCAATTAGATACAACATCACTAGCGCTCTCTACAACAACATTTGCGAACACATGGGGATGCCTATGAATCATTTTAGTCGTGATGGATTCAATAACATCATCAATTGTAAAATAACCTTCATCTTCTCCAATTTGGGCGTGCAGCATCACTTGTAATAGCACGTCACCTAACTCTTCTACTATATGGTCATCATCATTTTCATCTATAGCCTCAAGTAATTCATAGGCTTCTTCAAGTAAATATTTTTTTAAAGATTCATGGGTTTGCTTTTTATCCCACGGGCACCCATGTGGTCCTCGAAGTGTCGCAATCACCTGACGTAAATAGGAAAATTGTTTATATAAAATGGTTTCATCCTTTACAGGTGGGATATATAAACTTGTTAAATTACTAATTTTAAAATCATGGTCAAGTTCATATAACGGTAACTTCTTTACAACCTCATTAGGCAGACCAGCATTGGTAATGATATAAATCTCATATGAATCTGGAAATATTTCCATTAATTCAAGCTTTACATGGGATGCTATCATTTGGTCATAAACTTGTCCGATAATAATATGTTGAGTAGGTTGAACTTCTTCTTTTTTGATATCTGTACCATCAAGTAACTGAAAACCTTCTATTGGATCAACAAGAACCGATTGGAATAAAGCATCAAGGAAGCTTTGTCCCCCTTCCAAACGGATATCATGGTCCTTTTTCTCTATTAATAATTGAACCGTTTTTTCGGCGACCATCGGGTGCCCTGGTACCGCATAAATAATATCTTTATCTTTTGCCTCTTTACATAGTTCTTCGACAATCAAGCGATATACATCTTCAAATTGATTCTTTTCCTCATAAAGATAATCGAAGGAAGTAAATTTTACACCCTCTTGTGCTAGTTGATTAACTACCGGATGTTCCTTCGTTCGTAAATAAATGGGTCTATCTCCCTTTAATGTTCGATAAACACCTAAGGGGAGTTGGTTTATATCACCTGCACCTAAACCAACAATCGTTATACTACTCATGTCTTCACCTCATTTTTTCTATTAAAAAACAAATACATCTTTTTACCAAAAGGGATCATTTCTAGTGCTTCTCTTGTAAAAATACCGCTACATAACAGTGAAATTAAAAATACCACTCCACCTAACAACGAGGCTAAAAGCGAAAATATACTTGCATAAAAGCGGTATTCATTAATAGACTCCTTTAAAAAGCTACCGGTAAATTGAATAAATAGAACTACAAGTATCATGGTACATAAAGAGAATATCAATTTGGTTATAAATTCTCGATGCAGTAGTTTGATCGAAACATTTTTATGTAATTTCCAATACAAAAAAAATGAAACAAAAGATAACGCTATAACCGTAGCAAGTGCTGCCCCAGTAACACCCCAATGACGGATTAGTAACTGGTTTAATATTACTTTAATGACCAGACCGGTTAATACAACAAAGGCTGGAAAATAAACATAACCTAGACCTTGTAACATGGCGCTAACTGACATACTAAATGAAGCTAACAAAATGGCAATCATCAAAATCCGTAAGACATAAGAACCATCATCATTTTGAAATAGCATCGTATTAACTTCATTCATAATAAGAATTAAACCGACAGTTGCAGCTGCACCAACAGTAATACTAATTTGTATACATAGCCTAATGTAACTTGTGATATCTTTTCCCTTCTGTTTCATTGATGCAATAATAGGTACAATTGATAAAGAGAGAGATGTCGCAAGAACAAGACCGAGTTGAAGTAGAGGTTGACCTCGATCATAAATACCTTTTATTTGCTGAGCTTCTTCTATCGGTATTCCGAGATTCTTTAATACAGAAAAAATTTGAAAAGCATCACACATTTGGAATAATACCAATGTTAAACTACTAACACAAATAGCTAATCCTTGAATGATAACAGTCTTTATAATAGGTAAACTTTCTTTTAAGTTTATAAGGAAAGCAACTTTTATATTCTTTTTATTATTAAAAAGAAAAAAGCAAGTTAACATAAAAATGGCAAAAACACCGCCAAAAATCGATGAAAGAATTGCCCCTTGACCAACACGATATAAACTTTCTCCAGCATTCACAAATAATACAGCTGTCATTAATATAAATGTAACACGAATAAATTGTTCACCAATTTGAGACATAGCTGTCGGTACCATCATTCCCTTTCCTTGGAAATACCCCCGTAAGACAGAGATAAACGGAACGAGTAAAAAGGAAAAGGAAACAAGACTGATCATAGGTTTAAGATTCGCATCCCCCATTGTTGTTGCAATAGAAGAAGAGAAATAAAAAATACAGAAAAAACAAAAAAAACAAAGAAGAAAAATCCCTATTAATGTAGGAAAGAGCATACGCTCAGCTTTTTGCTTTTCACCTGAACTTAATAATTCTGCATATAATTTAGAAATAATAACTGGAAATCCGTAAGTAGCAAGAGAGATTGCTATTCCATAAAAGGGATAGACTTGCTGGTAAATATAAAATCCTATGTCACCTACAATATTTTGAAAAGGAATTCGATAAACAGCACTTAATATTTTTGTCATTAAAGCTGCCATTGAAAGAATAAATGTACCTTGTAAAAGTAATTGCCTCTTTTCTGTTCCTTCAAACATTTTGACACCTATTTTTATTTTAATATTTACTTAAATAACGTACCATCAATTGGAAATAAAAACAATTTAATTAAGAGGAAAAATGTTTGCAGTTGTGATGAGGAAAGATTTTCAATATAAACATGCTTACCTTTAAATGAGGTTTGATATCCATCATTAGAAAAGACTCGCATATTGGCGAGTCCCGAATTCGGAGATAGGGGGTTCATATTCTAATCTATTTTGAAAAAACTTTATCCTCCTACGTCCTTAACTGAGTCTTGTTCATAAATTACTGCTCCATCTGTCTGGCTAAAAATCCTGCTGCTGTTTCTGCAGATTTTTTCTCTACCTCACCAAGTGAATGATCTTTAGACAATATAATGACAGCACCTATAGGATCACCATTGGCAACAATCGGACTAATCGTATATGAGGCTAATGTTTCTTCATTACCTTCTACAATGGATACAGAACTTTCATTTGTAACAAGAACTGATGTACGTTCATCCATTACCTTTTCAACGATATCGCTAATATTTTTATTTAAGTACTCCTTTTTTGAACCACCTGCTACAGCAATAACTGAATCTCTATCACAAATAAGGACTGGATTACCTAAGCTATCAAATAAAGCCTCAGCATACTCCTTTGAAAAATCGCTTAACTCACTGATTGGTGAATATTTTTTTAGGATGACTTCACCATCTCGGTCAACAAAAATTTCTAACGGGTCCCCTTCACGTATTCTCAATGTCCTTCTAATTTCCTTTGGTATCACTACTCGACCTAAATCATCAATTCGACGAACAATACCTGTTGCTTTCATCTTATGATGCCTCACTTTCCTCTGATGATTTTTATACTGAAAATAAAATAACAGACGTCGACGTTTGTTTTTATGTTCCAATAAACAAGAAGGGCTGTCACCATTTGTAAATTGGAAATGTACCCCTTGTATTTTGGAATCATCATCCTTTTCTACAATTATTATCTTTCATCTGGAAAGTTCTATGCATAAACTAAAACTTTTTCTTGTAATAAATATGTTTGCCAATTACGGTAAGTTTTTCCACCAATTTTTATACAAAAAAACAGCTACCTAAAATAAGCAGCTTTAATCTAAAGAGCAGCTAAATTTTAAGTAGCTGTGCACGATTGTTACTTTGAAAAATCGGATAAAATTCAAAAGAATTGGTTGGAAACTCATTATGATACGGTCTTTACTTCTTTATCGGCAATTTTTAAGATTTCGTCTACCATAGATGCAAGGATAGGGAACCATTCATTTACACTCATTTTTGTTGTATATAGTACAATTTTAAACTTTTCACCATCCATTCCAAAACCAACCTTCCGACCAAAAGGTTTATATAATTGTACTAATTCTTGAGCACGGATATTTTTCGATGCTTCTTCACTAAAAATTAATTGAACATCATCCTTTATTTTCTTCACTGTTTCTATACCCACTTGTTTTGCAATAACTTTCATTTTCGCTATCGTAAATAATCGATCCACTTCGTCTGGATAATCTCCGTATCGGTCAATCATTTCATCTTGCAATTCTCTAATTTCCTCCATTTCCGTTATCCCACGGAAACGTTTATACATCTCAATTTTTTGATAACCATCACGTATATATCGATCTGGAATATATGCATCAATATCAATATCAATTTCAACTTCGTGTTCTTCTTGTTTTGGTAAGTCACCTTTTCTCTTCTCAATTTCTTCCTTCAACATTTGCGAATACAAGTCAAATCCAACAGATTCGATAAATCCATGTTGTTGTGCACCAAGGATATTTCCTGTACCGCGGATTGATAAATCACGCATCGCAATTTTAAAACCAGAGCCAAGTTCAGTAAATTCTTTAATTGCTTGTAATCGTTTTTCTGCAACTTCAGTCAATACTTTATCTTTCTTATACGTAAAATAAGCATAAGCCACACGATTAGAACGACCAACACGACCACGCAATTGGTACAATTGTGAAAGACCCATTCGATCTGCGTTTTCTACAATCAAGGTGTTTACATTAGGGATATCCACACCTGTTTCTATAATAGTTGTCGTCACTAATACATCTGCTTCACCTTCTAAAAATGACAGAATGACATTTTCTAATTCCCGTTCCGTCATTCTTCCATGGGCATAAAGCACTTTTGCATCCGGCACTAGCATCGATATTTCTTCTGCTTTTCTTTCAATATCCTCAATATGATTATATAAATAATACACTTGCCCCTCTCGAGCCAATTCACGTTCAATTGCTTCTTTAACTAGTGCAAGATTCATTTCCATAACATATGTCTGAATAGGGAACCGGTTTTCCGGCGGTGTTTCTATTACGGATAAATCACGGACACCGAGTAACGACATATGAAGTGTCCTTGGTATTGGTGTCGCAGTTAAAGTTAATACATCTACGTTGGTTTTTAACTTTTTTATTTTTTCTTTATGGGTAACACCGAACCTTTGTTCTTCATCAATGATTAAAAGACCTAAATCATGGTAAGTAACATCCTTTGATAACAAACGATGGGTACCTACAACAATATCTACTGTTCCATTTTTTAATCCTTTAATCGTTTCCTGCTGTTCCTTTCTTGTACGAAAACGGTTTAATATTCCAATTTTGATTGGATAATCAGCAAAGCGTTCTTGCATTGTTTCATAATGTTGTTGGGCAAGGATGGTTGTAGGTACTAAAAAGGCAACTTGTTTCCCGTCCATAATCGCCTTAAAAGCTGCACGGAGAGCAACTTCAGTTTTCCCATAACCAACATCACCACAAAGCAATCGATCCATCGGTCTAGATCGTTCCATATCTTTTTTTATTTCCTGAATAGAACGAAGTTGATCTTCGGTTTCTTTATATGGAAAAGAAGCTTCAAATTCCCGCTGCATGTCTCCATCTGGTGAAAAGGCATAACCTTTAGAAGCTTCCCGTTCAGCATAAAGTTTAATTAAATCATCAGCAATATCTTCAACAGAAGATTGAACCTTACGTTTTACCCGTTTCCATTCGGAACCGCCTAATTTATATAATTTCGGTTCTTTTCCTTCTGTTGCACCGACATATTTTTGGACTAAATTAATTTGATCAATAGGAACAAACAGCTTATCAGTTCCTTGATATTTAATTTGTAAATAATCTTTATGAACACCATTAATTTCCAAAGTTGTAATGCCTAAATATTTACCAATACCGTGATTAACATGAACAACATAATCGCCAACCTTCAACTCACTGTAACTTTGGATTTTCTCAGCATTAGAAAGTTTAGCAGACCGAGAAGGACGTTTCTTCATTTTTTTATTAAAGAGCTCCGCTTCCGTAATCACGGCAAGTTTATACATCGGTAGTTCAAAGCCTGAATTTAACTGACCTTGAATAATTTGCGACTTCCCCTGTAATAGCTTATCACCATCAAGATTATTAATGAAGTCAATGGAGTAATCATCTAGCACACGGTTTAAGTTTTGAACCCGTTTTTCATCAGCACCAAGGAAAATAACGGTAAAATTACTCTTTTGCCATCTGTCCATTTCCGTTTTTAAAATATTCATTTGGCCATGGAAATTTTGCATTTGTTTACCGGAAATATTAATAATGTTTTGTGGATTAACATTTTGAATATGACGTAAAAATAAAGAAAAGTACACAATGGGTCGATTTGCTTCCTGTATAATTTTCATTACATCGTGACTAACCCAAGCCGAATGAACAAGTTTCCCCTCACCAATTAAACTTACTTGCCATTCGCCTTCTTCTTTTTCTAATGAATCTTTCGTTTCAACAATTCGACTGATTTCATCCATGCAAATGATCGTATTAGGCATTAAATAATCTATTAAACTTGCTGGTTTTTCGTAAGCAAAGGAAAGATATTTAAAAATTTGTTCTGGTTGTTGACCTTGCTTAATCAGTTCTAAATCGTGTTCGGTTTCGAACACAAGAGATTCTTTTACTTTTTCATCCCTTATTTTTTTCAAACTGTCTGCCAACGCTTGTTCTAATTTGCCTGCTAATCGCTCATAATGACTAGCTTCTAATAATATTTCTGTTGCGGGTCCAATTATAATCGAGTCTAGTTTTTCCAATGAACGTTGATTATGAATATTAAAATAACGAACTGAATCAATGACATTATCAAATAACTCTATACGTATTGGATTTTCTTCTGTTAATGGATAAATATCAATAATACCACCACGAACACTAAACTCTCCTGGTGCAGAAACCATTTCATTACGAGAATAACCCATCTGAACAAAAGCATGAATCGTTTCTTCAAGATCAATTTCATCATCTATTCTTAATTGCATTAAATAGCTTTCCCATAATTTCTTTGGTGGTAAAATTTTTCTTAAGCCAGCGATCGGTGCAATGACGATACCTTGCTCGTTCTTACACAAAAAATTTATTGTTTCAATCCTTTGTGCCCGAAGTTCAGGACTTGCAACACTTAAATCGGCAGCTATTAATTCATCTGCTGGATATAAATATAATTGCTCTGACGGAAAAATTTGTCCTAAATCTTCATATATCTTTTGGGCCTGTAACATATTATAAGTCACAATAAATAGTGGTCGATTCATTTTTTTATAAAGACAAGCTGCAAACAAATGGCGGCTTGATCCTGAAAGACCAGTAACAAGTTGTTCTTTAAGTCCTTCCTCTATTCCATTTATAATCGTTAACACATCATCTTTTTCCATTAATGTTGAGACTAAACCTTTCATGGAACGCCTCCTCTCTTGTTTATGTTTATCTTTGTTTCATATTGTTATAGTTTAATTATTTCTGAATTATATAAAAATATCGAATTTTCCGTCATTAGAAGCATTTGAACGTATTTCTTTACTGATTCGCGTCCATTTTTGTTATAAACTTTGAAAAAATGATAATAATTTTAAATAGAAAAACGCCTTGGTTACATCCAAAGCTAATGAATAATATAATCGTTTTCATAATTCATAGGGTTTGTCATAAACGACTCATGGCAATCTTCACAAATACTTTTCACATGAATGTTCCCTTTACTATCGTACTGTATCATGTCCAATCGTTCATCCTCTGTTAATTTATGGAAACCAAGTGATTGTGCATCAACTGAAGAATGTGTAATTGTCCCAATGTCTATCCCGCAATAACGACAAGTATAGTGGATTGCCACTGTTTTCACTCCCTGAAATGGTCTTTTATAATATTATTGACCATACAAGAAGTGCTTATTCATTTAACAGTATACCAAATTTTGTCCTCTTCATAATAAGATTTGTTCTAAACAATGGAATGTTTATTACTGATTATATATATTCATTACCTCTAAGAAAGGTTTATCAATCCACTCTTCACAAGCCTTAACACTTTTTTGAACCATTTCTTCAATGATTGGAATGTCCTCTTTGTTAAACTTACCTAAAACATAATCGGATATAGATTTGCCTCTTTCTGGTCGATCAATTCCTATCCGTATTCGTTTAAATTCCTGAGTTCCAATATGTTGAATAATCGACTTAATTCCGTTATGTCCTCCTGCACTACCTTTATAACGCAAACGGATTTTGCCAACAGGTAAATCAAGCTCATCATAAATGACGAGCAGTTCCTCTGCAGATATTTTATAAAAATTCATTAATGCTGATACGGCTTCGCCTGATAAATTCATATAAGTCATTGGTTTTAATAATAGAACACGTTCACCATTAATATTTCCTTTTCCATACAAACCTTTAAACTTTGATTCATTTAAAGGAATTTGAAGTTCTTTTGATAATTCATCAATTACTTTAAAGCCAATATTATGCCGTGTTTCTTCATACTCTTTTCCAGGATTTCCAAGACCAACAATTAATTTCACCTGTTTCCCTCCAATTTCTCTGACCTGATTGTCGAATATCATTGTTTTATAGCTAGATAGATTTAACCAAGCAAAACAATAAAGGATGCTTTTTGTCTGCACTGGAACGGAACAATGGATAAAGGGGCTGATCGTCTGGACAGCCCCTATAAAAAATTGTACTATAAAATTTCGGTCTAATTGTATATCAGTTTACGAACGACCGAAAACCTATATGAAGTTACTCACTTTCTTCTTTAACTTCAATATCTTCCGGCATAGTAGAGGATTGTTTTTCACCTGTATGAATAACTTCTTCTTGTTTCGGTGGTAAAATTGATACAATGACTTCAGTATCTTCATGATTGATTTCAAATGGAAAACGGTCTCTTATATCATTTATATAGATTGTTTCCGCAATGTCTAAGTTTGTTATATCGACATCAATAGATTCTGGGATATCCGATGCCTTACTAGAAATGGATAACTCATATAAAGACTGCTGTAATACGCCTCCTTCTTGTACACCTAGAGACTCACCTACTAACGTTACAGGAACTTCAGTTGTAATAAGTGAAGAAGGATTTACAGCTAAAAAGTCTATATGTATAATTTCTCTTGATAAAGCATCTTCCTCGTACGTACGCATAATCACCTGATGTTGTTTTCCAGACACATCGATTGAAAGCAACGCATTTCTTCCAGCTGCTTTAATACCTTTTAAAAAATCGGCCTGATCAACGTAAATCGGTATATTATTTATATTTCTACCATAAATAATGGCCGGAACATTCCCATTATCCCTTAATGTTTTTAGTTCATGTCGAGTAAGTCGACCTCTTTCTTTTGCATGTAGTACAAAAGACATAAAGTGGACACCTCTTTCATTAGTAATTTTTTAAAACTACTAATTATTGTGTCCAATTTATGCTTATATCAACCATAAGAATGTTTAAAATAAATCACTTACCGAACGATGTTCAAAAATTCGGATTAAGGCTTCCGCTAATAATGGTGCAACTGATAGTTGTTGAACTTTATCGATTTGTTTTTCTTCTGGTAACTTAATCGTATTTGTAACTACTAACTCTTTGATTTTTGAATGTTCAATTCGCTCAATGGCAGGTCCTGAAAGTACAGGATGTGTACAACATGCATATACTTCACGTGCACCGTTTTCTACTAGTGCATTAGCGGCTAAAGTAATGGTTCCAGCGGTATCGATAATATCATCAATAATAATACATGTTTTACCTTCAATATTACCTACAATATTCATTACTTCTGCCACATTTGGTTTTGGACGTCGTTTATCAATGATCGCAATTGGTGCTTTTAAACGATCTGCCATTTTTCTTGCACGGGTCACTCCACCATGGTCTGGTGAAACAATGACGATATCTTCAAGATTTTTCTTTTCAAAATAATCAGCTAAAATTGGTACACCCATTAAGTGATCAATTGGAATATCGAAAAATCCTTGAATTTGTGGCGCATGCAAGTCAATTGCAATCATTCTAGTTGCACCGGCTGTTTCCAATAAATTTGCTACAAGTTTTGCAGTTATCGGTTCACGAGAACGGGCTTTTCTATCTTGACGGGCATAACCATAATATGGAGTAACAATATTAATTGTTCGTGCTGATGCCCGCTTTAAAGCATCAATCATAATTAATAATTCCATTAAATGTTCATTAACTGGATTAGAAGTTGACTGGACTACAAATACATCACATCCACGAATACTTTCCTCGATATTTATTTGTACTTCTCCATCACTGAATCGAGTAACAGAGCTTTTTCCAAGACTTACTCCCATTACCTCAGCAATTTCTTCTGCTAATGCACGATTTGAATTCAGCGAAAATAATTTAAGATGATTGTCTGGGTACACGTTAGACATGGTGAACCTCCCTAGTTTGTTCTTTTCTTTTTTAATTTTTGTACATAGTTTTCCTTATTCTCTTGACGGGCACGTGCAATTGAAAGCGCTTCGCTAGGAACATCTTTTGTTATCGTTGAACCTGCTGCAACATAGGCACCTTCACCAATTTTCACAGGTGCGACGAGATTAGAGTTACATCCAATAAACACATGATCTTCAATTATTGTTTTATACTTTTTAACTCCATCATAATTTACTGTTATTGATCCACAACCAATATTTACATTATTTCCTACTTCAGCATCTCCTATATATGAAAGATGGGAAGCTTTACTACCTTTACCAAACGTAGATTTTTTAATTTCTACAAAATTTCCAATGCGGACTTCATCACCAATTTGTGATTGAGGACGAATATGAGAGAATGGACCAATTTGAACAGATACACCAATCTCACTATCGTGTGCAACAGATTGACGAATGGTTGTACCACAACCAATATGACAGTTTACTATTTCAGAATTCGGACCAATCACACAGTTTTCCGCAATCGTTGTTTTACCTTTTATAACCGTTCCTGGATAAATAACTGTATCTTGCCCTATCTCTACTTCAGATTCAATATACGTTTGATCAGGATCAATGATAGTAACACCATTACGCATATGTCTTTCATTAATCCGATTACGCATAATTTTTTCTGCCTTTGATAAAGCGACCCGATCATTCACTCCTAATGTTTCCGTAAAATCATCAGTACTATAAGCTGTGACTATTTCACCTTCTGATTTTAAAATTTCAATAACATCGGGTAAATAATATTCTCCTTGGGCATTTTCATTCGATACTTTTTCCAATGCATTAAACAATGATTGATTGTCAAAACAATACGTACCTGCATTTATTTCTTTTACTTGTTTTTCTTCATCGGTCGCATCTTTATGTTCAACGATTTTTTCTACATAACCGTGCTCGTTACGAATAACCCGTCCATATCCTGTTGGGTCATCAGCATAACTTGTAAGTATAGTAGCTTTTGCATTTTCCTTAATATGGTGATTCATTAGTGCATTAATCGTTTCAGCTTTCAACAAAGGTGTATCTCCACAAACAACAAGAGTAGTCCCTTGTTTTCCTTTTAAAAGCTGACTTGTTTGCATAACAGCATGAGCAGTACCTAGTTGTTCAGCTTGAAGTACATATTCACATTCATCACCGAGTTCTGATTTGACCATATCTGCTCCATGACCTACAACAGTCACGACACTTTCAGCCTGTATCTCTTTCATTTGGTCTAGAACATGACGAACCATTGGCTTACCACATACAGGATGAAGTACTTTATATAGTTTTGACTTCATACGAGTCCCTTGTCCAGCTGCTAATATAACTACAAATCGACTTGACATATGTGCCCTCCAATATAGCTTTCTTTCCATATTGAATAATATCTTAAAAATCATCTCATTTCAAGGAACAACCCGAGTTGTTTTCAAAAAATAAATTAGGGTAATTGATTAAAGTGAGAACCTATAATAGGAAGATTTATATTGTGGGAAATGAAATGGAGGTTTATAGGAAATTTTTGGAAAAATATGCTGCACAAAAAAAGAGCCTTACATTCTTGTAGGCTCTTAGATGCTATTATTTTATCAGGAAGCCCCAGCTTCTTCTAACTCTACTTCAGCCTCGCCTTGACGATGATATTCGGTTAGTACAGCATCTTGAATTTTACCTCTGGTTGCAGAGTTGATTGGGTGAGCAATATCTCTGAATTCACCATCTGGTGTACGTTTGCTAGGCATCGCTACAAATAATCCGTTATTACCATCGATTACACGAATATCATGGACAACAAATTCATTGTCTAACGTAATTGAAGCAATTGCCTTCATACGTCCATCCGTATTTACTCTGCGTAATCTTACATCTGTTACTTCCATCTATTTCACCACCTTAAAAATTAGTTACTTAAATGTTTCTACAAAAATTTGAAATATCCTTCTTTTCTATCAAAAATTTTAAATTTTTTATTTCTCAAGGCGATGAAAGTAATAGATTGGTATCTGTAGTAAAAATAAATGTAATTAGCTGCAGTCAAAGTGTTCTTATCGAGATTATTTCGTAAAATAATTTCCTTCACTTACGGTAATTTTTTTCTCACGTACATCAACATTGGAAAGTTTCACAACAGAAGTATACTGTTCGACTAACCGGTCTTCTACTTCTTCCGCTTCAATTAATACAGCAATCCCAACATGGCTAGCATTAAATTCACTCAGCAAGCTAATCATTCCATTAATGGTACCACCAGCTTTCATAAAGTCATCGACAATCAATACACGAGAACCTTCTTTTAAACTTTTTCTTGCTAAAAGCATTGTTTGAATTCTTTTTGTAGAGCCAGAAACATAGTTAATACTTACCGTAGATCCTTCTGTTACTTTTGTATCTTTCCGCACAATAACAACTGGTACGTTTAAATAACGGGCTGTTGCATAGGCCAATGGAATTCCTTTTGTGGCTACCGTCATGACCGCATCAATTTCTTGATCACTAAATTTTGATGCAAACATTCGCCCTACTTGATCTGTTATTTGTGGATTTCCTATAATATCTTGCATATACAAATATCCGCCAGGTAATAGACGATCTGGAACAGCAAGCAGCTCACATAAATTTTTAATAAATGGTTTCACTTGATCTTCTTTAACCTGTACAAAATATTTAACACCACCGGCTGCACCCGGAATAGTAATTAATTTACCGATTCCTTGCAATTCAAACACATCTTTTAATATTGTGATATCTTCACTTATTGAGGATTTTGCCGCATTATAGCGTTCCGCAAAAAACGTTAAAGAAATTAGATCACGAGGATGACTCAATAAGTAATTTGTCATATCTATTAAACGTTCACTTCTTTTCCAGCTCATGTCTTCACCTCTAAACACGAATATTAATAACAATATATTATATTATTATTCGTGTTTTATCAAGTATCGGACGAATTTTTACTTTATAAAATCATTCGTTTGGCTGCCCTAGTATCCGAACTGCAAAAACTTGATTACAGTATCCTCTTAATCCATTATAAATTCGCTGCATTCTCGAATCATGTTGTACTAAAGCAAATACTGTAGGACCGCTTCCACTCATCAAAACAGCATCTGCTCCAAATCGCTTCATATCTCGCTTAATTTGTTTCACTTCAGGATGCAAATTTAACGTCACTGACTCTAATACGTTACTTAAATTTCTACACATTTTTTCATAATTGCTAGTATTAATAGCTTCTAACATCGCTTGTGTATCGGGATGTTCTAAATTTTCCAGTTCAAGCTTTTTATATATTTCACCAGTAGAAACACCGATTGAAGGTTTTGCTAATACAACCCAACATTTTGGTGGAGCTGGCAGAGGAGTAATAACTTCGCCTTTCCCTTTAGCTAAGGCTGTCCCACCATAAACACAGAAGGAAACATCCGAACCAATTTCAGCTCCCAACTGCGCTAATTCATCTATTGATAATTGCAAATTCCATAATTTATTTAATCCCCTTAACACTGCTGCTGCATCACTACTTCCACCACCAAGGCCTGCAGCTACAGGAATATTCTTATCAATTTTGATCGCAACACCCTTGTTTATTGAAAATCGGTCTTTAACTAAACTTGCTGCTTTATAGGCTAAATTCCGTTCATCATCAGGTACAAATCGAGTTTGAGATTGAACAACAATGCGATTTTCATCTAGTAATTCTAATTCAATTCGATCAGCTAAATCAATTGTTGTCATAATCATTTCTAACTCATGAAAGCCATCATCTCGCTTATATAGGACATCTAATGATAAATTTATTTTTGCAGGAGCTTTTATGAGCATTTTCAATACGTCCACCTACTTTAAGAATATGTATAATTTTGTCTTATTTTACCACAAAACATATACGAGGAAAAAATGCCAAATTGTTTGACCTTTCTGTACACAAATGAAGACTGCCCTCTTTGGAGGACAGCCAGTCATGGCATATTTTTGTTGTATATCGGATATGAAAGAGATACTTACTGTTTACTGTTGTTCATCAGCTGTTCTTGTGCAATCTCAATTGCTCGTTTCACCATGTTTCCGGCATCTTTTGCTCGAATACCGCCCCAGCCTTCTTTTTGAACAACATCGTAAAACCCAAGCTCTTTTGCCAGTTCAATTTTCATTTTTTCTGACATAATGCCTCTTCTTCCCAATTAAACAACGCCTCCCTTGCCATGACTATCTTTAGTTTTCACTTCACCTTAATATTCATTCAAGGGAAAACAAAAAAAGAAATTTTATTCAAATAAACATAACCACATATCCATCAAGAATTTTCTATAACAATGTTAACTGATGACAAAAAAAATACCCGTATCAATAGATACCGGTAAAATTACCAAATATTATGGTTTACTACAATTTTTATTAAACTAATTCTTGCTTATCTTCGTAAAAAGTAAGTTGTACAGTTTCTGTTAAAACATCAGCATAACTGTAAGAAACACGTTCGAAGGAATTCTCATCTTGATCTAATTCAATTACAAACACAGCTGGATAAGTTTCAGCGAGAACACCTGTTCGTTCAATTGTTTTTTTACGACCTCCATTCGCTCGTAACAAGAGGCGCTTTCCTAAATTACAATCAAGATTTTTTTTAATTTCAGACAATGTTTTTGGCATAACTTCTACACCTCACTATAAATTAGTATAGCAAATTAATAAAAATGTGTCAATGGTAAAATAATAAATTATATCAGGGATAAAAAATGTTTGTCAACAAAAATTTGATTTATTTTTAATACTTTTATTCACAGTTTTTAGGCTTTCCCATTTAAAACAAATTATGTATATACATCACTAAGTGTTTTCAAAGGATTGATAAAAAAGTTAACGATGGAACGTTAACTTTTTAAATCTAGTCTCTTTTTATTCCCTTTCACCATAATTTGGGTGGTAAGGCATTCCTAATCGAAGTACACCCTTTGTTTCTATACCACCTATTCCTTTTTCACCAGTAATCGTATTTCGTAGGATATCCCAAACATTAATTTGTTCAGTAAACGGTGTAAAACTTAATTTTGAAACAATATAAACCGGATCCAAGGCATGGATATTTACCCTAAGGGGTGAACTAGCAAAGTTGGCACCAGCATTAATTAATGACTCGAAATGGGATTGACAGGCGCCTGCAAAAATAATTAATTGATCTAAATTCGGATATTTCTTTCTCACTTCTTGAACTGTCAGCACAAAGTCTTTTGAATGTCGATAAGCACGAATATCATTTTGCTTCCCCTTTTGTTTTGAATACGAGTCATGACCAGTAATAACTAATATATCTGGGCGAACTTGATCGACAAGCAACGGTACTTGAAAAGGCATTTCTTTTTCTTCACAAAACGTTCCATAAACAGGAACTCCTAATTTTTTATATAAAGCAAGACATTTCTTTAAGTAATTGGAATCTCCATCCACATGTAGAACCTTCCCTGGCAATTGGAAAAGTTTCAGGTCAGACTGATATCCTGAAGTCGTTTCATACTCCTTCTTTTCTCTTATGCTTTGGAAGTCTTGCCGAAATAAATAATTTGATTGTTCTTCCATTTGTCTATAAGGAGCTAGTATACGATTTTTTGTTTGTTGATCTAAAATGGTTAAATCACCGATCGGAGCATCTGCAATCAAACGAATATCTTCCCCATATAGTAAGGCAAACATTTCTCCATTGTGCTTATATAACCGAATGACCCGAAAGGGAATGTCACAATGATACGACTTTCTCCCTACAATTTGATTAATTTGAATATCCATTACATTCACCTCTAGATTAAGTTCACAGGCTTTTATAGGCTATGCAAATAGACAAAAATTGGTGAAAGTAAAAAAGTAGAGGGAAATACAAAAAAGGTTTGGTTCCTTTTCATACTAAAAAGGACCAAACCTGTATTCTCTACTTAAAATTGTCATACAAAACATCACTTAATTTAGCAAATTCCTCAATTGTTAACGTTTCTCCCCTTCTTTTCGGATCAATTTCTGCCAAATTTAAACAAGCAAGTATTAATTCTTTCTTCTCTTTTCCTTGTTCAAACGAGTTTGTTAAATTATTCAAAATTGTCTTTCTCCGTTGACCAAAACTTGATTTAATAACTTTAAAGAAAAAAGACTCATCCTTTACTTCTACAATTGGCTTTTCACGTTTACGCAACCGAACAACCACTGAGTCAACATTAGGTTGTGGGATGAACACCGTTTTCGGCACATGCAAGACGATTTCTGCAGTTGTAAAATATTGAATAGCAAGAGTTAGAGAACCATAATTTTTTGTACCTGGCTTTGCTACAATGCGGTCACCTACTTCTTTTTGCATCATAACGACCATATTTTTAAACGGTAATTTATCCTCTAAACACTTCATAATAATCGGGGTTGTAATATAGTAAGGCAAATTGGCAACAATTGAAATCTCCTGGTCATCTGAAAAATAATCTCTGAGTACTTGATTTACATTTGCCTTTAAAAAGTCTTGATGAATAATCGATACATGAGGATATGGAGATAATGTATCCTTAAGCACAGGAATCAACCGATGATCGATTTCAAAAGCGATTACTTTCTTACATACTTTTGCCAGTTGTTCCGTTAACGCCCCAATTCCAGGTCCAATTTCAACTGCTCCACTCATCTCGGTTAGTTCAGCATTTTTAACGATTTTTCGTAAAATATTCGTATCAATTAAGAAGTTTTGTCCTAAAGATTTTTTAAATGTAAATCCATACTTATCTAGTACTGCTTTTGTTCGAACTGGTGTAGCAATATCCTTATCCATTTATTTGTTCCTCCTGAAAAATCTGTTCCATCGCTTGCATAAAGGTTTCCCGTGAAATTTGGAACATTTGCAAACGTTTAAGTAATTGTTTACCGTTTGTATAGCCAATATTTAAAATTTCCCCTAGTTTTTCTCTTCTTGTTTTGGCATTTGGATCTCCAATCAATCTGTAATATATTAAATCTTGTTTTGTTATTATTTCTAAAGGTTCAGTTTCCATAAGATGAGCACCCTTTAGCGCTTTTCGAATGTCTTCTGGTTTTGCATGTTCAACGCCAATTTTCTTCCCATTTTTCTGCTTTGCAAGTTCCTTCGGCAAGAATGCATGCTTACAATTCGGTACCTTTTCAATAATCTTTTTGCGTATTTTTTCACCAGGAAAATCTGGATCAGTAAAAATAATGACACCACGCACTTCAGCAGCTAATTTTATTTGTTCTATTATCTTTTGATCAATAGCAGATCCATTCGTTTCAATTGTATCAGCTTCCACTGCCCTCTTTATGGCAACTGTATCATCTTTTCCTTCAACAACGATAATTTCTTTAATTTTCATTTTTTCCTCCAAAATGTGAAACCTTATATTTGTCATTTACGTCAAATTATATAGAAATAAACAAACTGATCATCGTTAGTTTCTCTTTTATACACTTTTCTTATTATCCAATGGATATAGAGAAAAGTAAAATGCAGAGAAAAAATTTCTCTGCATTTTAAAGAATTTCTTACCAGCAATTACTTTAATATTTTTATTTTTACTTTCTTTCGTCCCCAGCTGTAAGCTTCTGATTTAGAAGGAAAGAAAACATCGATTTTATGACCATTAATGTTTCCACCTGTATCTGCCGCTATTGCATAGCCATAGCCTTCAACCCACACTTTTGCACCTAGTGGAATAACGTTCGGATCTACAGCTATAATTTTTGCATTTGGGTTAGAACGAAGATCAAAGCCTGTTGCTGTTTTTCCAGAACATCCATTACAGTTTGCTGTATAGGCCGTAGCCTCCACAAAAAATTCTTTACTTGATGCTTCTCCCCGGGATACAGATACAGGTTCAACTTTTTTCGTACCTACAGCTACAATTTGGTCTTTTGCTGCTTCAACCACTTCTTCAGATACAAGTGTTTTGGAAACTTCTTCCCCATTTTCTAAAACAACTTCGTATGTTTTTTTCACACGACCTTCCTTACCTTCTTGGACGATTTTTTCTTTACCAGATTGTAAATTATTATCATTTTTCGTTACAACCGCATAATCTATGGGCTCTTCCACTACATCGGTGACCTTTTCAACGCGGACAATATTAATTTTTGTATTTGTATCTAACATTTTGTCAATTGCTGGTTCAATACGATCAAGTTCAGATAACTCGATTCCTTGTTGTGCTAAAAAGTCACCGACCGTAGTCGAGGTAGACCAAAGTTTCTTTTCTTCTCCACCGTCATTAACTACGACTTGAAAAGCTACATCTAAAACAATGTCTAAATCTTCTTTTATCTTTGTATTAAGAGCTACATTCAATTTGTCATGTTCATTGATCATAATACTTTTTTCTTCCAAAAAACCTTTAACTGTGTCAGCTATCGTCCAATATTCTTTTTTCTCACCATCTAAAGTCAATGTCACTTTCGTTGCGGGTTTCCAAACAACTTCCATATTCTCGGTTAAGACGGTTTCCTTTGCAGGTTTTAAATGATCATGTTTACCAAGAGAAATTTCGGATTCTTCTAATAGATCTGCTACTGTCTCTGCATGGGTTTTTACAATTCTCTTTTCACCGTCAGCGACAAGTGTAATACTTTTTTTTGTCCCTTGGTAGATGAGAAGACCTGCTACTGATACTACTACCGCGAGTGTTGCAGCAGTAATAACCAGTTTTTTCTTGCTATTAAAAACAGCAAGAGCAAGGTCTTTCATTTTTTGGAAATTCATGAATTTGCCTCCTTTTATTCATGGCGTGAGTATAAAAGAGAATAAGCAGCATGTCAGTTTTTTGAGAATAGAGATTAGTTTACTAGATTTGTGCAATATTATTACATAATTTATTTCTTTTTGAAAAGCCCGTTTTGTCGACACAATTTTTAGAAGTGAGGGGATTTAGATAAAAACACGTAATAATTTGTCAAATCCCCTACAACTTTTGTCAACTAATCCCGAAAAGTTTTTTCGCATTTTTAGTTGTAACATCTGCTATTTCCTCAAAAGTAACTCCTTTAAGTTCAGCAATTTGTTCTGCAACTAACTTGACATAAGCTGGCTCATTTCTCTTTCCTCTGAACGGATGAGGCGCTAAATACGGACAATCCGTTTCAATTAATAATTTATCTAATGGAACAACCTTTGCTACTTCTTTTGGCAATTTTGCATTTTTAAATGTGACCGGGCCGCCAAGAGAAACATAAAAATTCATATTGATGATTTCTAGTGCTGTATTAGCATCACCACTAAAACAATGCATAATTCCTCCAACATCTTCTGCTTTTTCCTCTTTTAAAATTCGAATACAATCTTCTGTTGCATCCCGATTATGAATCATAATCGGTAGTTTTAATTTTTTTGCTAGACGAATTTGTTTACGAAAAAGCTCATGTTGGACTTCCTTTGGTGATTTATCCCAGTGGTAATCTAAACCTGTTTCTCCTAAAGCTACGATTTTTGGATGGGCACAAAGATCTTCAATCCATTGTAAATCCTCTTCGCGGCAATCGATGGCGTCTACTGGATGCCAGCCAATACAACCGTATATATTGTCATATTTATTAATTAAATCCATCGCTTTCGTAATTGTTGGACGGTCAAAACCGACGACAACAATGTTTGTAACACCTGCATCCTTAGCCCTCTTCAAAACTTCTTCTAAATCCTCTGCAAATTGATCTGCATTAATGTGGGCGTGGGTATCAAATAACATATCACTTTCTCCTTTAAGTTTTTTTAAAGAAGAAGGCTATCAATTTCCTTGATTACTCACATTAACATAGATATATTTCAATTTTGTTACAATCTGTTAATAATTCAAGTACAAAATGATAGGTGACCTTCTTCTTTCTTGTAATATTCATTTTTTCATAAAAAAATAAAGCTATCCCATCCACTGTTTCTAATTTTATTAAAAACAATTCCATAGTGTAGAAAATACTTTATCGGGATAGCTTTATAATGGTATAACAATCAATTTTTAATACTTCATTTTTATTTCACTTTAGCTCCGATCGGTAAACTTTCAGCAACGGTTGCTAGAGACAAGACTCCGTCTTTTTCTCCTGCTAAAATCATACCTTCAGATATTTCACCACGTAATTTTACAGGTTTTAGATTCGTAATTACAATTACTTTCCTTCCAATCAAATCATCTGGTTTATAGTATTCCGCTATACCAGAAACTACTTGGCGCTTTTCGTAGCCTAAATCTAACTGAAGTTTTAACAATTTATCTGCCTTTTTCACTGGTTCACAATGAGTGACTTTCGCTACACGAAGGTCAATTTTTGCAAAGTCATCAATTGAAATTTGTGGTAATTGTTCTTCCTTCACGTCTTCCCTTTTTTCTTCTTTAGGTACATTCGCTTTCATTTGATCTTGTATGTAAGCAACTTCCTTATCAAAATCCAGACGTGGAAAAATTGGATCTCCTTTTTTAACCTTCGTACCTGCTGGGATTTGCCCGAATTCATTTAAACTTTCCCAAGAATGTAATCTTTCATCTTGAATATTTAATTGTTCAAAAATTTTCTTTGGTGCACGTGTTAAGAATGGTTGTATTAAGATTGCTACACGACGTAATGTTTCTGCCAAGTGAATAAGGACACTTTCAAGTTCTTCTCGTTTTGTCTCGTCTTTAGCAAGCTTCCAAGGCATTGTTTCATCAATAAATTTATTTGCACGACTAATGATTTGCCAAACAGCTGAAAGTGCAACAGAAAATTCCATTTTCTCCATGGCTTCTTCAAATTTACGAACACCATCAATATTTGCTTGTACTAATGATTGTTCAAATTCTGTATGGGATCCGCTATAAGCAGGGATAACCCCATCAAAATATTGTGTGATCATTGCAACGGTACGATTTAATAAGTTTCCTAAATCATTAGCTAAATCATAGTTTATGCGATTTATAAAGTCTTCTGGTGTAAAAACTCCATCACTACCAAAACTTACTTCACGCATTAAGTAGTAACGAACAGCATCTAAACCATAACGGTCGACTAACATGTCAGGATATACAACATTACCTTTCGATTTTGACATTTTTCCATCTTTCATTAACAACCAACCATGGCCAAATACTTTTTTCGGCAATGGTAATCCTAGAGCCATTAACATAATTGGCCAATAAATGGTATGGAAACGAACGATCTCTTTTCCAACCATATGAACATTAGCCGGCCAATACTTCTTAAATTTTGAATCATCTTCACTGCCATAGCCAAGAGCCGTAATATAGTTTGCTAATGCATCAATCCATACATAAATAACGTGTTTCGGATTACTTTTAACAGGAATGCCCCATTTAAATGATGTTCTGGAAACAGCCAAATCTTCTAAACCTGGCTTTATAAAATTATTGATCATCTCATTTTTTCGTGATTCCGGCTGAATGAAATCAGGATGTTCTTCATAATATTGTAAGAGACGATCAGCATATTTACTCATTCTAAAGAAATAACTTTCTTCCTTGACAAGCTCCACTTCATGGCCACTAGGAGCTTTACCGCCGATTACTTTTCCATTTTCGTCACGATAAACTTCAGCTAATTGTGACTCTGTAAAGTATTCTTCATCCGGTACGGAATACCAACCTTCGTATTCCCCTAAGTAGATATCACCTTGTTCTAACAATTGTTCGAATATTTTTTGAACCGCTTCTTCATGTTCTTTATCAGTTGTCCTGATAAATTTGTCGTTAGAAATATCTAATTTTTTCCATAATCTCTTCATGTCTTCAGCCATATTGTCAACATATTCTTTTGGCGTTAAACCTAGTTCTTTTGCCTTTTTTTCAATTTTTTGACCATGTTCATCAGAACCAGTTAAATAAAACACATCATAACCCTGTAGGCGCTTATAACGTGCAACCACATCACAGGCTATTGTTGAGTAAGCATTTCCTATATGAAGCTTACCGCTTGGATAATAAATTGGTGTAGTAATATAAAATGTTTTCTTTTCTGCCATTTTTATCTCCTCGTTTCTATAAACTTAAGAAAACTGCCTAATTGGTAAATCTGGATGATACTAGAAGTATAATCTCCTTAAAAGAAAGGAAAGTTACATTTAAAATATAGTTGTTCATTTCGTAAAAGAAGCCCTCAGAATTTGAACCGAGAGCAATTTTAATTTGCAACTATTAATAGTCTAGCTTAACCGCTTATATAGGAAAAATATACCTAAATAACTTGAAAAATGCAACCTTCCTAGTTGTGCCATTACCATGATAATTGTCATTAAAAGAGCTTTCAAACCTATAAATTTCAAATTATTGACGGTAACTATGAACATTGTTACTATAAATGTAATTAAATAAAATTTGTTAATTTTCTATTAATTGAATACATGTGAGAGGGGTTATTCAATGAAATCCACAGGAATTGTAAGAAAGGTCGATGAACTAGGTCGAGTAGTCATTCCAATAGAACTCCGTCGTTCACTTGGCATTGAGGAAAAAGATGAACTCGAAATTTATGTCGAAGATGATAAAATTGTGTTGAAAAAGAACAAACAAAATAAAATATGTATGATAACCGGGAAACAATCAGATGAAAATATCGTACTAGCAGATGGGAAAATCGTATTAAGTGAAGATGGTGCAAAACAATTAATCCATGAGTTGAAAAATGTCTTTCACATAAAAGAGGATTGAAGGGCAAAGTTGCCCTTAGAAAATGCTTGTTATTTTCAATATAGAGCAAAGATTGATTATACAATTGTTTTATTGATCCATATGATATACCTTGTATACTTCTCTTTTTCCCATGCCGCGATCCTTCGCTGCTTTTTTTATTGCCTCCTTCGGAAAGTCTCCCTGCGCAATATAATATTCAACATGTTGTTTTATATCTAATGACTCCCAAAATTGTTCATTTCCATCTTCTTCATTTTCATTGTTTCCTTCAACTATAATACAAAATTCTCCTCGTATCTCATGATTGTTTATCCAATTTAATAATTCATACAAATTCCCTCGTATATACTCCTCAAACTTTTTCGTCAATTCCCTAGCAAGTACAGCCGATCGATTGCCAAATTTTTCATTTAACGATGATAATGTTTCCTTTATGCGATGTGGTGCTTCATAAAATATAATGGTTGCATTTAGTTTCTTTAATTGTTCTAATTCTGAATTTCGTTCCTTCTTTTTCCTTGGTAAAAAACCATAAAAATAAAACGGTTGTGGTTGAATACCTGAAGCTGTTAAAGCAGTAAGAGCCGCATTCGCACCGGGAAGGGATACAACGGAAATTCCTTCATTAACAGCATCCCTGACAAGCTCGAAACCTGGATCTGAAATAGCCGGCGTGCCTGCATCTGTAACTAATGCAATACTTTTCCCTTCTTTTAACTGTGCAATTAAATGCCTACCGCTCGATTCCTTATTATGTTCATGGTAGCTTACCATCGGTGTTTGAATTTCAAAATGCGTTAACAGCTTTCTAGTATTTCTGGTATCCTCTGCAGCAATAATGTTAGCTTCATTTAAAATGCGGACCGCTCGAAATGTCATGTCTTCCAAATTTCCTATCGGTGTAGGAACTAAATATAATATTCCTTTATTGTTTTGATAACTCTTTTGTATGTTCACGTGACCAAAACTCCCTTAAAAACTTTTCTTTTTCTTTTCTTGTTAGTTTTTTAAACTTGTACTCTGCACGCATGGCTTCACTTTTTGTTCCATACCTTTCATAATAAATTAATTTTACTGGCAGGCGGTTTCTTGTATACTTTGCACCTTTTCCAGAGTTATGTACAGCAAGTCTTTTTTGTACATCAGCAGCATAACCACCATAAAAAGAGCCATCTGCACATTCTAACACATAAAAATAATAGTTATTCTTTACCATATAAGATCTCATTCACTTCTTCCGTATAATTCCCATCTTCCTTATAAACAATAAGCGGTGGGAGAATTTTCAAATCTGGTTTTCCATCTTTTATTCCCTCAATTAAAATGGTATTTGCCTCCTTGCCTAATTTCGGATATACAAAGCGTAATCTTTTCGGTTCCACTCGATAATGGCGCATTAATTCTAACATTTCAAGAAGTCTGCCTGGACGATGAACAAAGGCTACTTTCCCACCAGGTCGCACTAATTGACTACTTACCCGTACACAGTCTTCCAATGTACAATAAATTTCATGCCTTGCAATAGCAAAATGTTCCCTTTCATTAATTAAATTTTTATCTGATACAGGAAAATATGGTGGATTACAGGTTACTACATCAAATGTATTAAATCCAAGTTTTTTAGGCATTTCTTTCAGATCACCATGAATCATATTTATTTGGTCTTCTAACTTATTATAAGTAACACTTCTTTTTGCCATATTACATAATCGTTCTTGAATTTCAACGCCAGTAATTTTTGCTTTTGTTCGGGGACTAAGTAAGAGAGGAATAACACCATTCCCTGAACATAGGTCAATAATTTTCCCCTTTTGAATCGGTAGATATACAAATCTAGCAAGCAATACTGCATCTAAAGAAAAAGAAAATACGGATGGACTTTGAATAATCCGTAAGTTTTCAGCTAATAAATAATCAAGTCGCTCATCTCCAACCAGTTGAACCAATATACAAGCCTCCAATACATTCATCATTTATTAAGTATTATAAATGGATTTAAAAAAGCTATCCAATAGTTTTGATGATCCTCCAACCAACAGTAAGTAATATCGTACTACAATCGATTAGGGGAGAAAAACTATTTGGATAGCCTTTATTATTTATTCTTATTAAGAAAGGATATACAAAACATACAATCGCCATCTTTACGTAAACTACCGAACTGTAAATTGCAAATATGAAATCCTTCATTATATAATCTTGCCAAGTTATCATAACCTTCACCTATATCTGGAAGGTTTTTCTGCTTTATATTCTTTTTAATTTGATCATTACGATGTTCCGTATTTTCGAAATCGTCATCTAATCGTTTACGCAAATGCTCATTTTCTAATTTTAAAGAGTGATTTTCTTCTAGAACTTCAGCCAATTGCTGTTTCAATTCTCCAAGCTGCTTATATAAATTTCCTATTTGTTGCTCCATATTACTTACAGAGTCAAACAATTCCTTTTTATTCATCATTTTAGCACCTCGTCAATCCGCGGCTTTAGAAGAAATAACTCCTTCTTCAATTATTTCGTCTAATGTATACTCAATAACCTTTTCTTGTTCTTCTAATTCAATTTGAATAATGCGCTCCATTAAATTCAAACCAACAACTTTCCCTTGACCTAACGATGTGTAAATCATCTCACCTAAATCCGGTAGTTGTTCCTTTGCTTCTTCATATTCGTCATTTTCATATTTTAAACAGCACATAAGTCTACCACACAATCCTGAAATTTTTGTAGGATTTAGTGACAGATTTTGATCCTTTGCCATTTTAATAGATACAGGTTCAAAATCACCTAAAAATGTTGAGCAACAGAGCATCCGACCACAAGGGCCAATGCCGCCTAACATTTTTGCTTCATCCCGTACACCAATTTGTCGAAGCTCAATTCTTGTTTTAAATATGGCGGCTAAATCTTTAACGAGTTCACGGAAGTCTACTCGTCCATCCGCGGTAAAATAAAAAATCACTTTATTTCGATCAAATGTATATTCAACATCAACTAATTTCATTTCTAATCCATGTTCATTTATTTTATCAGCACATATTTCAAAGGCATCCTTTGCCGCCTTCCTATTCTCATTTACTTGAAAACGATCCTTCTCATCGGCAAGGCGTAGCACTTTTTTCAATGGTAAAACAATATCTTCCTCTCCAACTACCTTGTTGGCAATAACAACTTTTCCATATTCTATTCCGCGAGCCGTTTCTACAATGACAAATTGTTCCTTTTCTATAACTAAGTCACCGGGATCGAAATAGTATATTTTACCCGCCTTTTTAAAGCGTACACCAACGACATTATACAAATCTATCCCTCCTGCAGCTTTATTATAAGCTGTTCCATTAACAGTGATCCATTAACATTGGATTGCAACCGTTTTTTTGCTTCTAAAATTGCTAAAATCTGTTCCGATAGCCGCTTGCTAGAAACACGAAGCGCTTGCTGCTTCCATTCTGCTTTTAAATCAGGATAGATTAACTCGTTATCCTGCTCTAACTGAATATATAATAAATCTTTATAAATATACAAGAGCATGTCCAATCCCGTATCCATCTGCTCCCTCGATTTAAAATGAGGCAACCAGTCTGTTTGTAAAAATAAAAGCGTATCCATAAGCGTTTGACGAGACTGGATTTCATATAATTTTAACACTAATTTCCTCGCTTGTAAAAACCATTCGTCTTCTTGTAAACGTAAAGCATCTTCAACACTATTCGTTAAGTTTGCCAGTAGCGGTGCCCGTCCTTTTTTTACTCCATTATCAACGAGCATTTCGACTAATTCCCGCTTTGGAATTGGTTGAAATGTGATATGTTGACATCTTGAATAGATCGTAGGCAGGATTTTTTGAATATGCTCCGTAATTAATATAGCAGTAGTTTCACTGTTTGGTTCTTCTAAAAATTTTAACAGGCTATTTGCAGCACTAGCTGTCATTTTATCAGCATCAATGATCATGTAAAACTTACGGCCAGATTCAACACTTTTCTTGGAAAATTCCTTTTGTAGGCTAGAGATTTGCTCTTTTTTTATCGAAGTTCCTTCAGGTTCCAACACATGAATATCTGGATGATTCCCATGACTAATCCGTTTACATTGTATACAAGCATTACATGGTTTGAAATCATCCACTAATTTTTCGCAAAATAAAGCTTTAGCAAACATCAAACCTATTTCTCGTTTTCCTGTTCCTTTCATTCCTTCAAAAAGATATGCATGGGCAATTCTTTTTTTTAATAGTGCCTGTTTCAACAATTTCATAACCAACGGTTGTAATTTTTCCAGCTGTTCCCATTCTCTATGCACAACTATCACTCTTCTCTTTAAAAGCTACTATAATATTTATGAATATAAATTGATAATTAATCCTTTAATTTCACCAAGAATACTCAGAATGTTTATATTTTCCTCTTCGTTTCTTAATAGTTCATCCGTCAACTCAATAAATTTTTCATCAATTTTCTCAATCGTTTGTAATACGCGACTCTCTCCATATATATCCATGGTATGGGACTTGTTTAAACCAATACCATTTTCAGATACTTCTTTTAAAAACTTTTTAACTAACAATTTATATTTCGCTAAGTCACGGAAATTTCGTGATTTAGCTAAACGTTCACCAGCTTTTTCTATATCTGAAAACAGATTTTGGAGTTCTCCCATTTGTAACTTCTCTGTTTGGGATTTGATGACATTTTGGAACTTTGAATTTACTTGCTGTTGCACCTTTATGTCATTAATCAATCGGTCATTCAAGACACGAATATCTTGATTTACCTTCATTAAAGAATCCTCCATATAACTATCATCAATTACGCTTATTTATATAATAAAGGAGGAAATAGAATGAGAGCAACCGGAAATACAGCCCGATTGCTCAAAAGAAATTTCCTTTAAAAATGTAAAAACTGTTCCACTGGTAAAACGAATACGGTTGCACCACCTACTTCTACTTCAACAGGATATGGCATATACGAATCTGCATTTCCTCCCATTGGTGATACGGGTGAAACTAATTGCTCTCTTGAACTACAATTCTCTTTAATTATCTGTAATGCTTTATCTACACGAACATCTTCCGTACCAATAAGAAACGTTGTATTTCCTGATTTTAAAAATCCTCCTGTTGATGCAAGTTTTGTTACACGAAAATTGTTATCCGTAAGTGCACTGAGTAAACGATTACTATCTTGATCTTGGACGACAGCAAGTACTAATTTCATTTCCGTCCCTCCTAAAAATGTCTAATTTAGTCTTTTTATTTTATTATAACAAAAATTAAATCTTCCTAAGAATAACTTTTTTTAATTTTTTGATTATTTTAAAATATTAGTAATTTATATGATATTTTATGTTAGACCAACGTATAATGGTGATAATTTTATTTAAGTCATAAATACCATTAATTTTTTTTTACTATATATCAGCCAGTCATAGCAAATGCTTTATCTAGCATTTATAAATTGTAATATTTTGTTTAATACTTCACGATGTACAATATCAATATCATTCTGTGCATTGATCATCAAAATTCTATCAGGGTACTGTTTTAAAAGTAAGTGATACCCTTCTCGAACCTTCGCGTGAAATTGTAACGATTCAACATCTAAACGATTTACTTCCCTATTTTTATCTTTATTAATTCTTGCTAAACCGACTTCAGGTGGAACATCTAAATAAATTGTGAGATCAGGCATATAATCTTCAATCGCAAATTTATTTATCGTTAATACTTCATTTATACCGATACCTCTAGCATATCCCTGATAAGTTAAACTGCTATCAACAAATCGATCACAAAGGACAATACTCCCTTTGTCTAATTCTGGGATAATTTTTTCAACTAAATGTTGCCTTCTAGCAGCAGCGTACAAAAGCGCTTCTGTCTTTTCATCCATTTTTACATTGTTCCGATCTAAAATAACATTTCTGATTTGTTCTGCTATTTCTATTCCACCCGGTTCTCTTGTCGTAACAACTCGAAACCCTTTTTGTTTCAATGTATCTGCTAAAAGTTTTAAAACTGTACTCTTGCCTGCTCCTTCACAACCTTCTAAACTAAAAAAATAACCCACAATTCATCCTCCAACTTCTTGTTCAATCATTGCATATGTTTAATTATATCGAATTTTATCACTCACGTCTTATTTAACATAAGATATCTATATATTTCTTTATGAAAAGATAAAATCATATTTTTGGATATAAATGCGATCAATACGTAAACTTCAATACTATGAATGATAAATGTTTTGTTTAGAATTTATTTTCCCCAACTGCTTTACAAAAAACATATAAGCTTGCTCATTTGTTTCTGTTTGTACAATTTTTTCTTCACACTCTTTGCAAATAAATGATGATAAAATATAATAACCTTGTCTCTTTTCATTTTCACAAATTATGCATTTTTTTACACCGGTCATCTCCCCACCTCCATATTCCCATTATGCCCTTAAAAACTACAAAATATTCAACTTATCGAATACTTTCTTTAAAACTATTACTATCTTATGTCGTAGGCGTTTATTGCGTGTTTGCCTATATTTTTTTATGAGATTATTGTTGGAGATAGCAAATAAGTAACTCCATATTTTTATAGAAATAAAACTTTATTCGAGTTAAAAAATGAATCAAGTACTTGTTAGGGAAATGAAACTCTTATCCATGGTTCACATACAGGTAATAATGGGGGATATTTACAACACAACTTCTAAACATTTTAAAATTGTGAGGAATATTTACATGAGTTAACCGGGAAGAATATTAGAATAATTAATATATGAGAAAAATTCTTCATAGTCTTTTCCAGGGGGATTTCCCCCCTTTATCCTTTAACTTAATCGATTTTCCACTTGCTGACAAACTTCCTCTGCACTTAGCCCACGTGCTTCAATAACAGATGCCTGGGTTACAGAATCATGCATTCCCATTACATTAGAATCAAAACCTGAAACGACGCAACAATCACAATTTGCCGCATCAGACTCTTGCTTTAACTCAACAACATCATACCCTTTTTCTTTCAGTAATTGTTGTATATTCGTTAAAGAAGCTTCAACACCGATTTTTGCCATAAAATCCACCTCCTCAGTTGGTAAGATGACCAACTCGAGGGAAATTATTCATAATAAATGAGGAGGATCAAAACAAGAAATTTTTTGGCAAATAAAAACAGCGACGAATGTCGCTGTTTTATTTGCCTGGCAACGTCCTACTCTCGCAAAGGGGAACCCTTCACTACCATCGGCGCTGAGAAGCTTAACTTCCGTGTTCGGGATGGGAACGGGTGTGACCTTCTCGCCATCGTCACCAGACCGATATTTAATTGAAGAGAACTTCGTTCTCTCAAAACTAGATAACGCAAGGCAAGTAAACCAAGTTATTGTCAATTGGTTAAGTCCTCGAACGATTAGTATCCGTCAGCTCCACACGTCACCGTGCTTCCACCTCGGACCTATCAACCTTGTCATCTTCAAGGGTTCTTACTTCCATAAAGGAATGGGAA
>NZ_JAOUSE010000017.1:0-49776 GCF_025660415.1 Pallidibacillus thermolactis | reverse complement strand
AGGTATACTACTAGACATAGGTAGGGTCATCCTTTCTCAATTTGTTTGGTCGCAAATCTGAGAATACCCTACCTATTTTTATTTATCTAGAAATTTGCTTACACAAAATTTTATACATCATCACAGCATATATACAATAAATAAACATCTTTTTATATGTAAGTTACTATTCTAATATATTGATTTAATAATAAATATAATGTAAATAATTTGAAAATTTTTCCAATTTACACTAAAATCATGCACATAGAGCTATACTTTTTAGAGTTATAACAATTGTTTACTAAGGGGGGATTGGAATGGATGTAAAAAATAGAAATATTCCATTCTTTCTAGCATTAATTCCTGTGATTAGCATGATTATAATTATGGCAGTCACCATTATTGTTTTTGAAGGTGAGCCCCATGTTCCGTTAATTGTCGGATCTATCATTGCTGCCTTTATTGCGTGGCGACTTGGGTTTAAATGGAAAGAAATTGAAGAAGGGATATATAAAGGGATTCGACTTGCTTTACCAGCGGTTGTCATTATTATTACGGTCGGGATGATCATTAGTGCATGGATTGGTGGCGGAATTATTGCTTCCATGATTTACTACGGATTATTGTTGATTACACCTTCCTTATTTTTAGTGACCATTTGTATTTTGTGTGCAATTGTAGCATTATCAATTGGTAGCTCTTGGTCAACTATGGGCACAGTGGGTGTTGCTGGCATGGGAATTGGGATTAGTATGGGAATTCCTGCACCAATGGTGGCGGGTGCGATTATTTCAGGCGCCTATTTCGGTGATAAAATGTCACCGCTTTCAGACACAACTTTACTGGCATCTGGAATTACTGGTACTGATCTTTTTGATCATATCAAACATATGTTTTATACTACGGTACCCGGATTAGTCATCGCGTTAATTGTATATTTTTTGATCGGGCAACAATTTGCTTCCCTTAACATGAATAATGAAGATATTCAAGCGATTCTTACTGCTTTGCAACAAAACTTTGTCATATCACCATGGTTATTACTCGTTCCAGTTATTGTTATATTACTTGTTGTGAAAAAAACTCCCGCACTACCCGCTTTAATTGTTGGTCTTATTTTAGGATTTTTATGTCATATATTTGTACAAGGAGGCAGTGTAGCGGAAGCTGTTAATGTTTTACATAACGGTTATTCAATTGAAACTGGAAATGAGTTGGCTGACGAACTATTTAATCGTGGTGGTATCGAGTCAATGATGTACACTGTTTCTATGACGTTAGTGGCAATGGCCTTTGGCGGGGTTATGGAAGCAACAGGAATGTTGCGGTCCATTGTGCGACAAATTTTAAAAATTGCCAGCACCACACGCAGTTTAATTTCTAGTACCGTTCTTTCATCATTTTTCACAAACGTTGTTGCTTCTGAACAATATATATCAATATTGCTCCCTGGACGAATGTACTCAGAAGCATACAAAGAAAAACAGCTTCATTCGAAAAACCTATCCCGTGCCCTTGAAGACGGTGGAACACTTACCTCACCATTTGTTCCTTGGAATACTTGCGGGGTATTTATCGCTTCCACATTACTTGTCAGTCCTCTAGAATATGCACCGTACGCGATATTAAACTTTGCTGTACCGATTATCAGCATTTTATTTGCCATCACAGGTTTTAAAATTATTTATATGAAAGAAAGTGAATCTCAAGATAAGCTTATCACACCTAATATGTAATGAAAAGTGTAAGTATAAGTTGGCTTTTAGACAGAAAAGGAATAACGTTGTTGGAACCCATAAAAATGGGTCCTTTTTATAAAGCATGTACTTATTTAGGGTACATGCTTTTTTTACAATTCATAATATAAGAATTGAAAAATTGACACGCGGTTAATTTTTAAAAATTGACAATATTTCGCGTTCCTAATAATATGATTTTAATAGTTTCGAATATTAGGGGGGACAATGGTGAAAAGAGGTATTTTTTACTTAATAATGGCGATTGTCCTTTGGTCTGGTAATTACATATGTGGACGATTTTTAGCTGATGCACTTCCACCCCATTTACTCAACACCATCCGTTGGGTAATCTCAACCATAATACTTTTTGCTATACTCTTTTATAAAAAGAAAAGAATCCGATTAATTTTAAACTGGAAGGAATTTTTTATCTCAGGCTTTTTCGGCATTTTCATCTTTTCAACGTTATTATATTGGGGATTAAACTATCTTACCGCCTCCCAAGTCGGAATGATCACTGCCTTTACCCCCATATCAATCCTGCTTTTTGCCATTGTCTTACTAAGAGAGAATATTTCTCGGCAGGGCCTAATTGGCACTGTTATTTCGGTAATAGGTGTTTTTATTTTATTTTTAGGAAAGTCAAATGCAGAAGAAGCTGGATCTTGGTTCGGCGGAATATTAATTATTTTGGCTTCCCTCTCATGGGGCATCTATACGGCTCTCAGTAAAAAATACAGTAACAAATTTGATCCATTAACGTTTATAACAGGGGCATCTTTTTACGGTGCTATTTTAAGTGCAATAAGTTGTATTGGTACCGTTCGTGTGGAACATATACAGATGACACTTGAAACTTGGCTAGCCGTAGTTTATGTTAGCACCTTGGCATCAGTAGTTGCTTTTATCGCATGGCAGATCGGGGTTCAACAAGTTGGAGCTAGCTATTCTGCTCCATTTATGAATTTAATGCCGGTTTGTACTCTATTATTTGGTATCATTCTTTTAAATGAAACGGTAACCATTATCTCTTTAATCGGGGGCAGTATATCCATAGTAGGTGCTTTACTTGCCAGTTTTCCAAAACCAATAACAGAACGGTTTCTTACGCAAAAACGGAGTGAAAAATTGTAGGTGACAATAGGGCTTCACAGTTTTTGAAGCCCTACTATTTTTAATAGATAACAAAAACACCGCCACAATTTGAAACTTGAGTATATTCACATTGGCAAAATTGTTGCAGTTGTTTTTTTCATGTTGTCTGCCACAAAATAAATAACATATTGTTTGACTTTTCAAAAAATATTTTAGCTATTTTCTTATCTTATTCTTCCGTCCTTCCCTACAAAATAGAAAACATTAATTATTTGCACAATCTTCCAAATTTGTATATGATTCATGTAAAGTTTTACAAACAAAAGGAGGAGCCTGCCAAAGTGTCGAATGTTATTGAAGAAGTCGTAGAAAAAATATTGCATGCATATGATACAAAGGAGCCAATTCCCTTTATTCACGATCAATATGACATCGATGAAGATCTCGGGTACGCCATCCAAGATGCACTCATAAAAAAACAATGTAAACGTCAAAACATACAAGTTGCCGGTTATAAGATTAGTATGACAACTCCCGAAACCCAAGCAATTGCTGGAGTTAATGAACCTGCCTACGGAACCTTACTTACTACGAATCTCATAAAAAGCGGTGATACTCTTTCACTTTCTGACCTTTTCTCCCCGTTAATCGAAACGGAAATTATGTTTATTTTACAAGAGGACCTGTCACCTGATGCGGATGTGAATGAAGTTTTACAAAAAAGTAAACTTGCTGCAGGGATTGAAATTCCTGACGCCCGTTATATTAATTGGTTTCCAAACTTCAAATTAGCGGATCTATTAAGCGATAATACCGCTACTGGATTTGTCGTTATATCGGATGTGATCAAACCATTAACCTATGAACAACTCGCAAATGTCAAAATGGAACTCTTCCATAACGATGAAAAAATTGCAGAAGGTGTATCATCCGCTGTACTCGGGAACCCCGTTGATGCGGTTATTTGGCTTGCTCAAAAACTAGCAAAACATGATAAACAACTAAAAAAAGGGATGGTCATATCTTCCGGAACATTTATTTCACCTCCTGTTGTAAAAGAAGGAACTTATACCGTTACGTATACGAATATCGGGGAAGCGAAAATTACTTTTGTAAAATAGCAAAAAACCCGGTATATGCAAAATGTATCCCCTTTCATACGATTTTTTACTAAAAAACCAAGTTATAAATTATGTTGATAAAAAAAGTTTTAAAATAGTATCGTATGAATGAAATTTTCTAAAAAGTACTTCAAATCGAATTAAAAAGGAAAGTTTTATAGTTTACAAAAAGGTGGCGATTTTTTGGAAACGAACTGGGGATTACTCGACACTGGCTACCACAGTGCAGCAATCAATATGGCATTTGATGAATGTTTGCTAAATTGGCAAAGTGAGGGTAAAATTCCACCTACTTTACGGTTTTACGGTTGGAATAAACCTTCTTTATCCATCGGTTATTTCCAACGGGCCAAAACAATTAATTTTGAAGGAATCCGAAAACATGATTGTGAATTTGTACGCCGTTTAACCGGTGGTAGCGCTGTTTTACATGCAGATGAACTGACTTACAGTCTCGTTATTTCAGAAAATGATCCCGACATTCCGAAGTCTGTAACGAAAGCCTATTATGTTTTAACACAAGGAGTTTTAGAAGGATATAAAAATTTAGGCATAGATGCAGATTTTGCTATTCCTGAACGAGAACTCGACAATGATCGCTCAGCTATTTGCTTTGAAAAACCATCCTTTTATGAAATGCTAGTTGACGGCAAAAAGATTTGCGGGAATGCCCAAACAAGAAAAAAGGGTGTCCTCTTGCAACACGGATCACTACCAATCACGATGGATAATGATTTGCTTTTTGATCTATTTGCCTTCTCATCTGAAAAAATGCGCGAACGGAGAAAGGTCCGATTTACAGAAAAAGCAACAACAATTCAAGAAGTAACAGGTAAAACTTTTACCTATGAAGAAATGGTTGAAGCTTTTAAAAATGGATTTGCCAAAGGATTAAGCATTTCGTTAACACCGTATGAATTGACAGATGAACAATGGGCGGAAGTAAAGGAATTGGCTGAAACGAAATATGCCACAGATACTTGGAATTTGTACACTTCAAAGGAGCGTGAAACCATTGCCAAAGTATGAACACGTGAAAAAACCGGAATGGTTAAAAATTAAAATTAATACAACAGGAACATATAAAAATATTAAAAAACTAGTTAGTGACAATCGTCTACATACCGTTTGTGAAGAGGCAAAATGCCCGAATATTTATGAATGTTGGAGTGAACGTAGCACGGCTACATTTATGATCTTAGGTAGTGTCTGTACACGGGCTTGCCGGTTTTGTGCGGTGGCAACGGGGCGCCCAACGGAACTGGATTGGGCAGAACCTGAGAGGGTTGCTGATTCCGTTTCTGTTATGGGCTTAAAACACGTAGTGGTGACTGCTGTAGCTCGTGACGACTTAAAAGACGGTGGAGCTGCTGTGTTTGCTGAAACCATCCGTGCAATTCGGAGAAAAAATCCAGCTACAACCGTTGAAGTGTTACCATCTGACATGAAAGGGGATAATGAGAGTTTACATACATTAATGGATGCACAACCAGATATATTCAACCATAATGTTGAAACGGTTCGTCGACTAACGCCAAGGGTTCGTGCAATTGCAAAATACGACCGTTCCCTACAATTATTGAAACGGGTAAAAGAAATTTCACCAGAAACACCAACGAAATCAAGCATAATGGTAGGACTTGGAGAAACAAAAGAAGAGTTACTCGAAACGATGGATGACTTATTAGCCCATGATGTAGATATTCTTACAATAGGTCAATATATGCAACCAACGAAAAAACATTTAAATGTAGTTCGCTACTATCATCCAGACGAATTTGAAGAACTCAAACAAATTGCATTAGAAAAAGGATTCACCCATTGTGAAGCAGGACCATTCGTCCGTTCTTCTTACCATGCAGATGAACAAGTCCGCAACCGACCACAACAAAAAATCGAATATATGAAAGCTGTAGAAAAACAAACTGGTAAACAAGTCCAATACGTATAAAGACAGAGGGCCATGCCACCGTTTAATGAGGACACGGAGAAAGCATGGCCCAACATGTTCTTTTGAGTGAATCCTTATTTACCACAACATTTTTTATACTTTTTGCCACTTCCACACGGACAAGGATCATTTCTTCCCACTTTGACCTTCTTTTCAACATTTTTCTTAAAAAGCAATTCTTCATTTTTTGATCTTTGTAAATACTCCTCTTCTCTTGTTACTGTTATTTCTTTCCACTTTGGTAGTAACGGATGACTTTGATTCATTAATGTATAAAAAAAGTAAAATAACTCTTCTGCATTTAGCACACTAGTTTGATAGCCGTTTTTTACAAAATCCTCAATTAACGGAAAAGCTTTCGAAGATAAATGGCCAACTAACCCTTCAATACACATAATTTTGCCATCAGCTTTAGCATCATCATAACATTGAATAAGCGCTTTTTCAGCTGCTTCATTTTTCATTTGCTTCAATACACCTAAGGCAAAAATATAATGTTTATGATTCTTCGCATAAGGTACCACCGCACATACCGCTTCTTCACTTTGAAAATGTGGTAATGCTTCTAAGACCGTCTCTAATACAAGATAATCATCAGAAGCTAATAGTTTTGCTAGGTGTGGAATCATCGATTCATCTTGAAGGAATCCTGCCGCAAAAATGGCCATGATCCCTTCAAAAGAAAACCAATCTTTTTCTAAATTCTTTTCAATGTGATCTTTTACTTTTTGTGGTTCATATACCCCTTTTTCAACCATGATCGAAACCAATTGTTTGGTTAATTGAAAAAGAAAGGGATCAAACTGTTTTGCATGATCTAACTGATTTAAAAATGAACGATATTGTTTCCAAAGATTTTCTTCTTCCCCTTCTAATAAAAAGCGACAATAATCAATATATTCCCTCGTAATTAACTGCTTTTGAACAAGAGTCTCTCCATATTTTACAATGGATTCTGGCTTTAATCTGTTTACTAAACGTACAAGTAAAAATTTTCTCGGTTCATCAACTATGTCTGTTAACTTGAGTAAAGGTTTTACGGATTCTTCATTAAAGGGCAGGGAACCAACGGTTGTAATAATTTTAATACGATTATCTTCAGATTCAATCGCATGTTGTAATAACCGATTGGTCCATTCGACAGGCGCATAAGGAAACTCCCTCATGATATGTAGAACATTTTCCTGCATAATTGGATCATTTTGAATTAAGATCGGATCTATTTTACGAATAAAATCTGCTACGACCAATGGAATCGCTCCTTAGTACACATATGTGAATATTGACTACTTAATGAAGCTTAATACAATCAAACTTATTTTAAAAGAAAAACGTATCGCTTTTATCTAAAAAAGAAGGGCAGACAAGAATTTACCAATTGTTGAGAAAGCCCTTACCGTCCACAGTTTGAACAAAATGTTTCAATCCCAAAAAAGTCACTAATATACTTCAAACTTGCTTGAGCTTACCTCAACTTGCAAAAAGACCCCCTTCTACTTCAGCAGCCTTCTTCCCCTAAAAGTTTATTTAACCCAGAAACGGTAAAGAGTAAAATGTGAAAAATTCTTGTTCCTTATAAAAAACAATGAATTAAAGGCTAAACTTAGTTAAGTTATATCTGAATCAATTTTCACCGTTCGCTTTAGGAGGATTAGAAGGTGCCGGTGGCGCTGCATTCGGTTCAGTCTCTGGTTCCGGTGGCGCTGGATCCAGTTCCGGATTTGGGACAGGATCTGCTGGTGTTGGATCTGGCTCTAAATTTAGGTCATCCTTTGGTTCCAATGGTGTTGAATCCTCTTGTTTCGGTTCTTCAGGTTCTTCCTCTACTGCCGGTGGATTTGGTTCTTTTGATTTCGTTGGTTTTTTATGATCACGCTTACTTGTTTCCGAACCCTTATCTACCTTTCTAGAACGATGACTCAAGTTATTTGATGTTGAAGGTGTTGAGAAACGTTTACTAGTATTAGCCGTATGATGATTCTCCTTATTTATCACAACCGAATCGACTTCTTCTACTTCTCCCTCTTTCATCGATTCAAGTTCTTCCCCATTTAAATTCCCTTCGAGATATGCACTTAGTTTTTCTTCATCTAATTCATATAACTTACTTAGAATTCTCGTTTGAGCTTTTTTACTATGAAGACTCACTTTCATTTTGTCATCGTTGCTTTTTGTTCCGGCAAATTCATGAATACTAATACAACAATAATGATAACCGATAGTATACCTGCTCCAAGCAATGGTCCAACTTTTCGTTTTCTACGTCTCGATCTAAGCATCTCATTCCTCCAAAATTACTTTTCCATATTTTAACATAGCCAGCCGATTATTGTCCTAGTCATTCAATAATTTATGGTAAAGACCCGAATTCCAAATAGGAATAGACATTTAAATTTGTTTATGCTATCTTAAAAATTCAGACAAATTCGCAAAGACAGGGGGGAATGTGAGATGTCCGCCTTTCAAGAAGAAGAACAACATTTGATTTATACAAGAAAATATATGGAACTCATTATAAAAGAAGCAAAGGAAAAATTGGGTGAAGTCAAAGGCAACGTCCAAGAAGCCCTTTCCCAACTAAATGACAAAGACAGTAGTTTAGGCTATACAAGCGCTCTATCTAATGTACGTTTTTTAGAAATGGCTATAAAAGAAGTGGATACGCTGAACAAAATTATGGGCAAGCCTTACTTTGCGAGAATTGACTTCCAAAGGAAAGGTCAAAACTATACAGATACTTACTATCTTGGGAAAACTTCCCTGTATGAGCGGGAAACACAAGAACCGATAATCGTAGACTGGCGCTCCCCCATTGCCAATGTTTACTACGACGGCCGCCTCGGTGAACTTTCCTATGAAAGTAATGAAGGTGAAATCGAAGGATATCTTTCTCTTAAACGACAATTTCGTATTGAAGACGGAAAGCTCATTGATTTTGTTGATGTCGATATGATGGCCGCCGATGAACTCCTTTTAGAAGCTTTGTCCGGCAAAGCTGATACCCGTTTAACCGAAATTATCACCACAATACAAGCAGAACAAAACCGTGTAATTCGAGCTGATTTGAATAAACCGATCATCGTTCAAGGAGCCGCTGGAAGCGGGAAAACAACAATTGCACTCCATCGCTTATCCTATTTTATTTATCGATACCGCGACCGTTTCGAACCCGAACAACTCATGATCATTGCCCCCAACCATATGTTTATCGGCTATATTGCTGATGTTTTACCAGAATTAGGCGTTGATAAAATTCGGCAGACAACATATGTAGATTTTGTTTGCAAATGCATCGGGAAAAAAGTGAAAGTGACGAAACCAGAAAAGAAACTAATAGGATTGATTAACCATGAAATTGAAGATGAACAAATGGTGAAATGGCTATCTTATTTTAAAGGTTCACTAAAATATACAAAACTGATCGACCGTTATTTAAAAGATCTTCGTAGTGAACTTTGTCCACGGGACGATTTTTATTTAGATAAATATCGATTAATTACTGGAAAACGATTACAATATCTATTTTTAAAAGACTACAATTATCTTCCATATTATAAACGGCTCGAAAAAATTAAAAACGTGTTACAAACCGATGTCCGTCAAAAGAAAAAAGTAATTTTTGACAAGTTGGCCAAAAAATACGATGAACAACTCGACCGTGCACTCAACATTCGGAATGCAGAAAAGCGGAAAACAAAAGTTGTTCAATTGATGGATACGAAGGATGAACGATTGAAACAAATTGAAAATAGCATTAAAACAGCGGTTAAAAGTTATATGGGGAAAATTAAACGAAATACGCTTATCGGCTATTACAAGGAACTATTTGCCGATTTTAAACGTTTTGCGGAATATGGCGAAGGATTGCTCACAAACGAACAAGCAAAGTTCATGTTTCAATATAATGCAAACTTGCTTGCTCATAACCAAGTTGAATGGGAGGACTTAGCTGCACTCTTTTATATGCAACATAAATTGTTTGGGATTGATAAACAATTTAAAGCAAAAAATGTTGTCATCGACGAAGCCCAAGATTACAGTTATTTTCAATTGTACGCTTTGAAAAAAGGACTCGAAACGGAGATGTTTACGATCGTTGGTGACTTGGCACAAGGTATTCATTCGTACCGGGGATTGAAGTCTTGGGAATATTTACGGAAAGCGATTTTTCCTGAAGCCAATTACGTGACCTTACAAAAAAGTTATCGGACGACGATAGAGATTATGAATGTGGCTAACGAAATTTTAAGTTTAATGAAAGAAGACTTGCCGAGAGTTGAACCCGTTGTGCGCCATGGCAAGAAGCCAACATATATTGAATACAATTCCACTCTTGACTTAGTGGAGATCATGAATGATGCTATTGGGAAAGCTAAAGCAGCCGGTTACAGATCCATCGCAATTATTGGAAAAACAGACCATGAATGCAAGAAGATAAGAAAATTATTGACAGATAAGTCGAAACCACCAATTCAATTATTAAAAGAAAATGAAGAAATTAAAAGCGATCATATCGTGATTGTCCCATCTTATTTAGCAAAAGGTTTAGAGTTTGACGCTGTTTTGATTGTTGTAATGGATGAAACCTATACTCGTGATGAACTTGATTTAAAATTATTGTATATCGCCATGACAAGACCAATGCACCAGCTCTACTTAATTGGTCAAAATAAACAGGATATGTTGTTAGAGGGCATTCGAGGGATTGAAATTGAATAGATCTGTAGAATATATATTTGAAATGGGAGTTCATCAACCGTTTGAACGCACTTTGATATTGAGACGAACTGAGATTCTGCGTTCATATAGGAGATGAACTCATTTTTTTGCTTGAAACGAGGGTAGTCTTTGTTTATAAAGTCGATGAACACACTTTTTGTATGAAACTACCATTGTTTTTGGTTTCGTGTGGTCGATGAATGCACTTTTTACTCGGAATCGGTTTAGTTTCTGTTTTCATAATGTCTCTGAAAACACTTTTTCCACTAGATCGATCGAATTTCTGTTTTCATAACGCCAATGAAGACACTTTTTCCACATGATTGATCGAATTTCTGTTTTCATAACGCCAATGAACACACTTTTTCCACATGGTCAGCTGAATTTCTGTTTTCATAACCTCATTGAAAACACTTTTTTCACAAGATCGACTGAATTTCTGCTTTCATAACTCCAATGAACACACTTTTTTCATAAGATCGACTGAGTTTCTGTTTTCGTAACCTCTCTGAAAACACTTTTTCCACAAGTTCAACTGAGTTTCTGTTTTCATAACCTCTCTGAAAACACTTTTTCCACTGGATCAACTGAATTTCTGCTTTCATAACGCCCATGAAGACACTTTTTTCATAAGATCAACTGAGTTTCTGTTTTCATAACAACTATGAACACACTTTTTCCACAAGATCAATCGAATTTCTGTTTTCATAACCTCTCTGAAAACACTTTTTCCACATGATTAACTGAATTTCTGTTTTCATAACCTCTCTGAAGACACTTTTTCCACAAGATTGACCGGATTTCTGTTTTCATAACCTCATTAAAAACACTTTTTCCACAAGATCAATCGAATTTCTGTTTTCATAACGCCCATGAACACACTTTTTTCACAAGATCAATCGAATTTCTGTTTTCATAACAACGATGAACACACTTTTTCCACTGGATCAACTGAATTTCTGTTTTCATAACGCTCATGAACACACTTTTTTCACAAGATCAACTGAGTTTCTGTTTTCATAACAACGATGAACACACTTTTTTCACTAGATTGACCGGATTTCTGTTTTTATAACAACGATGAACACACTTTTTCCACTAGATTGACCGGATTTCTGTTTTCATAACCTCATTGAAGACACTTTTTCCACAAGATTAACTGAATTTCTGCTTTCAGTCCGTTTGAGGAACACACTTGTTAGACACGGATTCTACTAAGTTTCTGACTCCACTTCACTCCCCAAACTTACTGAACTTTATTGTTACAAAAACTTCAAGATTGAATCCCCTTTCATTATTACAAAGTTGTGAACGGAGTTGAATGCCAATGATCAACCTGTTATTTTGAATATAGAAAATGTGAAAAGTATCACAAAATTTCTCGAAAGCTTTCTTAAGCCGAAACTATGAGGTGAAAATATGAACACTAAAGGACAAAATAAACGGGGTTACTTAATGCTTGCGGTTTTATGGCTTGCTTACGTTACCTTTGTCATGAACTGGGTAGCAGGTTCATCCTTAACACCGCAAATCACGAATACATTTTTCGGCGGTCCTGTGGATCCACTTATATCTGAAGTCGTCAACTATTCCATTACGACCGCACGGGTTTTTGCTAATATTTTAGCAGCAGTCGTGATTATGCGACTTGGACCGAAAAAAGCAGCAGGATTGTCAATCGGTCTACTCATGATGGGACTTGTTGCTATTTATATTCCAAATTATTGGGGATATATTTTTGCACGGATGATTATGGCGATGGGTGGATCAATGATTATTGTTTATATGAACCCATTTGTATCAAACTACATTGCTAATCAAAAAGTAAAATTGGGGATCAATGCCGCAAATACAGCAACTTACAATATCGGAACCTTTATCGTTGCCGTGTTATTCACTTTATTTGCTGAGCAACTCGTTTCGGATTGGAAATTAACCATGACCTTTTTTGCATCCATTACGGTTATTTTATTTATTATATGGCTGTTGGGAGCTGAGGACTTTAAAGTAGAACAACCAACAGGCAATACTGAAGCGTACGGGTATAAACAAGCTTTTAAAGACGGTTTCATTTGGCGCTTTGGCCTAGCATTTGCGTCATTCTTAACTTTATATGTATTATCGTTAGTCAGTTTTAAAAACATTTTCGACCAATATACATTATTAAACGGTTCTGTTACAAACTTATTTATTTCTAGCGGTGCCATTGTCGGGACGTTAGCAGGGATTGCCATTGGAAATAAAGGTGGCCCACGGAAACCAACTTTATTGATCGTAGGAATTTGCATGGTTTCAAGTTTTGCTCTTGCATTAGCCTTTGCTAACGCAATTCCAGTCGTTTCATACATCTTATTAACGATTTCTGGATTTTTCATGTTCGTACAATATCCAATTTTTTTGAACTTACCACATGAATTAAAAAATATGACGCCACAAAAGTTAACCATTATGTTTGGTCTTTTTTGGGCCATCGCATATGCGGGACAAACAATTGCTAACATTATTTGGAGCTTCATACTTGGTAATTTTGGTTATGTACCATCACTCTTTTTCTTTATTGCAGTGGCAAGTGTTTATTGCTTCTTAATTCCGACATTACCAGAAACAAGGCCGAAAGAGATTAGATTAAAAAAAGTGGCTTAAATTTTTCACGGACTTCTTAATTGAAGTCCGTTTTTTTAATGAGCAGCGACAACCCTCAGACACATTCTCAAAACATGTATCAAGCTGACTGGCAGTTTCAAAATCAACTTCTTTCTATTGAGGGTGTTCAGAAGAATTTTCTGTTTTTTAAAAGTTCTATTCATAATAACGGCTTCTTCAACTAATGCACCCGTTCCTTGAAGAGTATCTTTATGAATTCGTAGTGAATTTGAAATGTTTATCACCCAAAATTGTAATGTTTATATTCCATCTTGGATGCATCACTAAATTATTGTTTTCATCAAATTCTAAAGCTATATGAACTTCATCATCTTCAGTTGTAAGAATAGCCATTCTTTTATTTTCAATATCTATATAAGGTTTTAAACTGTCTTCCATTTCTATTTTCCAATCAAAAAAATTCATCATTTTCCCTCCAATTTGATCACTGTATCAAATAAAAGTTTTTTAGCTATTTCTTCTTTCACTAACCAGCCCCTTTCACATTAGTTAATTAAGCTGCAGCAGTTATACAGCACATTTAGTTAACTTGATTATATCAAAAATTTCTTTTTACTAATCATTGATTCATTGTTACTTCAACACTTTGGTGATGGATACTTCTAACCTGAAACCAAGTAAAATAAATCGTTGTATTGTCTTCTATGATAATTTGGGACACGCATCCTACTCTCGGATTTGAATTGTTTCAGAAGCATATGTTGCACTCTAAGAATCCGTGTATCGGTCATTTGCCTATACTCAATGGTGTCTAATTGATCTTTCCTAAATCTCGGAAAAGGTAGTTTTACCATCGTCCATGGCAACCAACACACAAACTTGTACATTGCTTATGTCACGTTTCTTCCAAGAATCATCATGTTTACGTAGTTTCTACCTTTAATTTTTTTTTCCTTTTTCTGAGTACAGAAAATAGATCTCGTTCGTACATCTCTACGATTCCTTCAAAATTAGGGTGTTCAATTTGCTTTAACTCGACACTGTGAGCTAAATCACTTAATAGTGCAAAACTTTCCATTATACTTATCATAGAATCTATTATTAGGGGTGAATGATCATGACTGAAATGATTGCGCAAGAGTCAATCAATGAACTGGTTGACCGATTCTATGACAAGTTAACAAAAGAACAATATTTTATTGAACTTTTCTCAAAACGTGAAGTGAATGTTGAAAATTTAAAGAATAGACAGCGAGAATTTTTATATAAACTTGCCAACACGGAAGCTGCAAATGAACATACAAATCGTGTTAATCGCAGTCATGCTTTTCAAATGAGTCGTGAAGGTGCCGAACTTTGGATGAATACGGTGGTGGAAACAATTCGTGAACTTGAGATCGAAGAAGAAGCTAAGACGATGCTCATTGAAAAAATCCAATATCTTTTAAAAAATCTTCTTCATAAATAGGGGCAAACTTCCAAACAAATGATTACCTTTTTCCCTAAAAAAAGGTGATAATAGATGTAGGAGGTTTGAATGATGGCAAATTTCATTATGGTATATACAAGCATGACTGGCAATACAAAAGCTATGGCAGACGGACTTGCAGAAGGAATCCGCAAAGCTGGCTATGACGTGCGAATGGAAGAGTCTGATGATTTTGATGCGAAAGAGCTCGAAAACTATGACGGTATTCTCGTTGGCACCTATACTTGGGGCGGCGGCGAATTGCCAGATGAAATGTTAGACTTCTACGAAGACTTAGAGAATGTGAATTTATCGGGTAAAAAAGCAATCGTATTCGGTTCTTTTGACTCCATATATGGCGATAATGGAATTGCAGTTGACATCATGATGGAACAATTGAAAAAACAAGGAGCCGAATTGATCTATGAAGGATTTAAAATCGAACTCGATCCTGACCCAGATGAACTGGAAAATTGTCGCATTTTAGGTAAATGGTTTGCTGAAACTGTAGACACACTCGTGAAATAAAGCCGAAGGTAACCTGCTTGAAGGTTGCCTTTTTTATATATTCAAATATATTAAGTTCAAATCGTATTGCATATCGTATAAGGCAGAATATAACTGTACCTTTATTGTCATGAATAACATGTTGAAATGGTTGTATAATGAAAGAAAGGAAGTTTCCAAAGGGAGGATTTCAATGGATATCAAAGACTTTTTAGATCGCATGTTTACCCTTGGGATTGGAGCAGCAATCGCAAGTAAAGAACAAATTGAAAAATTAGTCGACGAACTTGTTGAAAAAGGCAATGTCGCAAAGGAAGAGTCTGCCGATATCGTTGACGAACTAATGAAAAAAGGGAAAGAATATCAAAGTAAATTTGAAGCCTCGATTAAAGAAAAAGTAAAACAAACATTAAAAGATCATGATTTCGTGACAAAAGAAGAATTTGACAAACTAAAAAAACAGGTTGAAGAGTTGGAAGCACAACTGAAAACGAAAACAGATGATTAATTTTAGCACAATGTTTTTAGGAAATTTTTAAAAGGAAAGCTACCTTACTGCTTTCCTTTTTACTTGGAAAATAAACGTCACCTAGTTTTCTAATTTTTCAAAAGTCCGTTCATTTATCTTACAAACCACACCATTATAATCGATTGGTATTTCTATTGTTTGGGCATTTACGTTGTATTTCTCCATGACTTGCTTGATATACAGGATCAGACGCTCGCTACTTTGAGAGGTAAAAGCAATAATTGTTGGTCCTGCTCCACTAATGGCTGCACCAATTGCTCCATAATTTTTTCCGTTCTCTAAAATCTCCTCGAAACCTGGTATAAGATGTTTCCGATATGGTTGATGGATTTGATCATTTAAAGCTTCTCCCATTGCTTTGAAGTCACCCCTCATTAGTGCTGCCGAAAGAAGAGCTGCATGGCTCAAGGCATAAACTGCATCTTCACGGGAATATTGTTCAGGTAAGACACCTCTTGCTTCCTTCGTTTGTAATTCATAATCTGGAATAGAAACAACAACTTTTAATTGTTCTGGAGGTGAGAAGTTCACATAAGTAAACTTGTTTTCTTTATTTTTAGCAGCTACAAGGACACCACCAAAAAGGGATGCTCCTACATTATCAGGGTGCCCTTCCAATTCACTAGCCAATTGAAAAATCTCATCTTTTGTAAAAGGGGTACCAACAAGTGTATTTACGGCCACCATTCCACCAATGATCGCTGCTCCACTACTGCCCAATCCTCTAGATAATGGAATCTCACTTTCTACTTCGATTTCTAATTGTGGAGTTTCGATTTCTGCCTGTCTGCAAAGATAGTCTGCAGCTTGATAAATTAGATTCTGTTTGTTCATCGGCAATCCTTGTTGATGTTGACCGATAAGATTAACTTTCGTTTGATTTGCTAGTTTCATTTTTACAGTTGTATAACGTTGCAAGGCCATACCTATCGAATCAAATCCAGATCCTAGATTTGCTGTGCTGGCAGGCACTTTTACCACGACTTCATAATCATTCATATTTAACGACTCCTGATTATTATTTTAAAATAGTTGGAGGTATTGTTTCCATATAAGGAAGACCCGCGACATTTGCTGAGAGACTCCTTATAGGCATGTCTATTAGCATTGATTAGAAGACGCTCACTTGGACATTTTTCCTTACTTTTTACCGTGTTTCGGCCTCGAGACCCTTTCTCGCGAACATTTCTACTTATTTTTCAACGCATTTTGGCCTCGAGACCCTTTCTCGCGGACATTTCTCTCTATTTTCCTCCATGTTTCGGCCTCGACAACCCTTCTCATGGATAGTTCACGCTATTTTCCAACACGTTTTGTCTCAGAGATCCTTTCTCACGGACAGTTCACCCTATTTTCCTCCATGTTTTGGACTCGACAACCCTTCCCAGTTCGATCTATTATTCTCAGCGCTTTGTCTTCGAGACGCCTTCCCATGGACCGTTCTACCTACTTCCACTAAGTTTTGTCCACGAGATCCCCTCTTTTGTCTCTTGGATAACTTTCACCGAATCTTGTCCTTGAATGCGTCTCTATTATTTCCTACCTTCTCCTTGAACGTCTCTCTTCTTTTCTTCTCTTAGATTGCTCTTCTATTCTTTTTTCCTACTACAAAACCTTCAAAACTTCGTCATAACTACTTTCTACAGTAATTAAGTCAACGCTTTGATTTAGCACCGCGTCTGGATCTTTCAAGCCGTTTCCGGTTAATATACAAACAACACGTTGACCTTCACGAATAACACCTGCTTCACGAGCTTTAATCACTCCTGCCAAGGATGCTGCTGAAGCTGGTTCTGCAAACACCCCTTCCGATTTTGCTAACAAACTTTGTGCTTGTAAAATTTCATCATCGCTTACCGCATCCACTCGACCGTCCGATTCTTTCAACGCATTTGCAGCCTTCTCCCAGCTTGCTGGATTACCAATGCGAATGGCAGTTGCTACCGTTTCTGGATTCTTAACAACTTCACCTTTCACTAATGGTGCTGCACCGGCTGCCTGAAAACCAAACATCCGTGGTAATCGGGCAGATTTACCATCTTTATAATATTCCTTAAATCCTTTCCAGTATGCAGAAATATTGCCGGCATTCCCTACTGGAATAGCCAAAATATCCGGTGCATCTCCTAGCTCGTCTACGATCTCAAAAGCTCCCGTTTTTTGTCCTTCCAAGCGAAACGGATTAATTGAGTTTACAAGCGTAATTGGTTTTGTGCCTGTAATCTCGCGAACGATCGATAACGCTTCATCAAAATTTCCATTAATTGAAATCACTTTCGCTCCATACATAATAGCCTGGGCAAGCTTGCCCATTGCAATTTTCCCTTCAGGAATTAAAACAAAACAATCTAAATTAGCCCGCGCAGCATAGGCGGCAGCTGCTGCAGATGTATTCCCAGTGGAAGCACACATAATGGCTTGGCTCCCCTCTTCAACAGCTTTTGCAACAGCCATCACCATTCCGCGGTCTTTAAAGGATCCCGTCGGATTTAATCCCTCATATTTAAAATAAAGGTCCAAACCTAACTCATCTGATAATTGATTCGCCCGAATCAACGGCGTATTTCCTTCATGTAAACTAATCATCGGGGTTTTATCTGTTACCGGTAAATATTCTCGATATTTCTCTAAAATTCCTGTCATCTTATTCGCCGCCTTCCACACGATAACAACTCTTCAATTCTTTTACAATATGAAACTCTTGAACTTCTTCTAAAAATCGCTCAATACTAGCTTTCGAAGCTGAATGCGTCACTATAATTAACTCTGCATCTTCTTTTCCATACGGTTCTTGTAAAACTTTTTCCAAACTAATTTCGTTTTCTGCCATCAATTTAGCAATTCTTGCTAATACGCCACTTTCATCTTGTACGATGAGCCGGACAAAATATTTCGCAAATATTTGTTCTGGAGACTTCAGTCGTTTTTCATGATATGGAAACGCCATTTCCCGACCATTAATGCCTAGTTTGCTATTTTTCACAACCGTCACAAGGTCCGATAAAACCGCTGTCGCTGTCGGTAACTCCCCAGCTCCTGGACCATAAAACATAGTCTCTCCAACCGCTTCGCCATAAACATAAACCGCATTAAATACATCGTTAACATTCGCAATCGGATGGGAATTAGCTACAAAAGTTGGTTCTACACTCACTTCGACACAATCATCATCCCGTTTGGCAATACCAATTAACTTCATCGTATATCCAAGCTGTTTACCATATCGAATATCTTCTTGTGTCACTTCAGATATCCCTTTACAAGCTACATCGTCCCACTTCATACCAACATGAAAGCCTAAAGTAGCAAGAATCGCCATTTTTCGTGCTGCATCTAGCCCTTCCACATCAGAGGTTGGGTCCGGTTCTGCATAGCCTAACTCTTGTGCTTCTCGTAAAACTTGTTCAAAAGGAAGTCCTTCTTGTGTCATTTTCGTTAAAATATAATTTGTCGTTCCATTTACAATCCCCATAATTTGTGTAATGCGATCCGAAGAAAAACCTTCAACAACCGTTTTTAAAATAGGGATTCCTCCAGCAACACTAGCTTCGTAAAACAAGTCACAGCCCTTTTCCGCTGCTTTTCTTAACAATTCATCACCGTGGGCAGCGAGTAAATCCTTATTTGCAGTTACTACATGTTTCCCATTCTCAAAAGCTTCTAAAATATAAGTTCTGGCTGGTTCAATTCCACCCATTACTTCAATAACAACTTCAATTTCATCATCATAAATGAGATCGTCTGGATTGGTTGTTAATTTATCTGGATGTACATAGATCGATCTTTTTTTATCTGGATTTTTAATTAAAATACGACTAATCTCAAGCGATGAACCTGTTTGCTTAAATAAATCTTCTTGAAAAGATTCGACAAGTCGGACGACACCAGTTCCAACTGTTCCTAACCCCATTAGACCGATTTTCACTTTGCCATTCATATCTTTGTAGCTCCTCCCTTTTTCCAAAACAATCTCTATGTCTTTCTTGTATGTACATTTGTTTATTTATAGTGAACATTTTAAAACAATTTCTAAAAAAATACAATTGTTTTTTTACAAAATATTTGAAAATCAAAGTGAATCCGTTAATATGTATCATTTGAAATAAAAAAAGACCTCCCTTTCATCAGGAGGTCATAATTACTTCGCCCATCCAGAAATATATTGGACAGGTTCTTCAACCGTTAGCTCTTTCGTATTTTCATTATTAAAAGACTCCGAATAACTTTCGGTATCGATTAACCATTTTCCTCGAACTGCATGATAAATTAAGGCATAATGATATACTTCCGCATTTTCTTTTAACCCAACAGAACCATAATTTTTCTTATAATATTCACTTTCCCAAATTGGTTTTGCAGTCACATAAGCATACCAGCTGTCTTCCGATGGTACATACTCAAGGTCAAAAGAATCTAGGTCAAAGGTCGTGGATACATGTTTCACTCTTAATACATAGTTTCGTTCTTGGTCATATTCAGCTAGGGCAAGTAACTCGTTTTTCACTTCCTCCGTCGCTGTTGTTAATTTACTGCCGTCCGCACTTGTTCTAACTAGAAAACGTTCACTGTTAAATGTATGAATAGTCTCCATTAATTTTTTCCTTAGACTTTCATTTATAAAATTTACTTTTATATATTCACTATCAATTGGTAATTCATCGGTTTTAACCGTACCCCAAGGTAATTCCGCTTCAACAGAAAAAGACATGGAGCCATCGATTAATATGGGACCAAAGGTTGAATCCTCCACTAAATCTTGGCCAATATCAGTTCCGTTAATAAACAACTTAGCATGACCGTCATAGTCACCTAAATCAAACGTTACCGAATCGCCATCTAAATAAAGATGAACAGGAACATTTTTTGAATCACCATCTAATAAAATTTCCTTCTCTGTTGATAAATCAACATAATCCGTTTTTAAACTAGCCTTAACGGTATGGATACCAGGGACAAATGGCCCGTACTTTTTAGAAAACTTGTCAGAATCCGCTTTACCAACTTCCTTGTCATCAACAGTCAAAATCGTATCTTGATAATTTGTACTCATTTCGATATATACACTATTTACGACCAATTTATATCGTTCATAAAGCAAAAACTTGCCATCCTTATCTAAATAAACCATCCCTGTATGAGTTGTATCCTTTTCTTGTTTGGGATTTTGATGTTCTAATATTTTCAGCTGTTCTTCTAAACTCGACACAGTTGATCGAATATTATCTGGATTTTCTTTAAAATATTTTACAAAACCGCGCACTGCTTCCTCATTTATTTTTAATTTGTCATTATCAGGCGTAAGAAGATTAGCAACAAATTTCACATCACCATCAATCAAAGCTTGCTCAAAATTTTTGATCATTACATTTGGTGAATACAAATTTTGCAAAAATAAATGTAATCCAATTAATAGAATAATAGTAAATAAACATGAGAATAATAGAATTTTCGTTTTTTTAGTCATTAAGTGATTTCGTGGTGCCACAGGTACAGAATTGTGAACTCCGTTATTTGATTGTTTGGCAGATGTCGCCTCGTTAAGAGGAGTTCCACATTCACTACAAATAACCGTACCCTCTTGAATTTGCCTGCCACATTTCTGACAATGTTTCATGGTTGTCCTCCTAAACTATTGAAAGCCTGAAAAAAGGAAGGAAGTAGAGAATTCCTCTAATCTACTTCCTAAATTTTGACATTTCATTTATATAAACACATTTCAATTATTCTTCGACGTGATAGAAAAATTTTTCCATTAGTACCTATATAGTTTATACAATACTAGTTACTTATATATTTCAAATTCATAACATTTTCATTTCCAATATAACAAACTAGAATATCTTTGTAAAATGGGGATTTTTTCCTTATTTTTCAATGTTCATTTTATCACAAATTAAGATAGTATAGCCCCTCAGTTTTTGAAACAAATTTAATAAAAATTTATAAAAACAGGATAAAATTCATTTTTTGTCTATTGTAAAACTTTTTAGAAAATTCCATTATATCGTTAATTTTTTATGTGTAGTTCTTCACTTTTATACCACATCCTTCCCCATTTCCACATTAAACCATTAGGATTCGGCTGAAAACGAAATTCGACTAAAATGGCGACAATGCTTATGTTGTAAGTACCCGGGAATAATTGGAAAGGCGCGTCTTTCAGAAAGGGTAGTATATGAAAGACGAAACAAAGGATTTTGAAAAACATGTGACTGACATGAAGCCGATCATTTATTCCATTATTCGTAAGCTCAACATTTATAAAAACTTTGAAGAATATTATCAAGCCGGACTCATCGGATTATGGGATGCCTATCGGGCATACGATCCTGAGAAAGGGAATTTTGGAACATTTGCATATCATTATATTCGCGGTGCTATTTTAAAAGAATTAAATAAAAATCGAATAAAGGAAGAAGGAGAACAGTTTGTCGATGACTATCAATGGCAGGTGATTGCCAACTCCGTTGTGGAAAACAAAGACAATATTAAAATGGTAGAGCTTTTAGAACTGTTAAAATCACTTCCTAAAAAACAACAGCAAATCATTGATTTATATTATTTTAAAGGCATAAAGTTAATAGAAATTGCCGAGTTCTTTGGTGTTAGTTATCAAACAGTGAAATTATGGCATCGAAACGTGATACGTGAACTTCGCAAAAAAGTGAGTCAAAGTTAAACAAGACCAAGTTCGTGTCATGTCATGCATCGATCGATCGCTTAAACCGGGCAAACGATTTCGCCCGGTTCAATAGTTGTGGGTATTAGAGGTTCTATAGATACATATTTTTGTTTACTGGCGGTATATTTTGTTTCATTAATGATGTTTTTCTTACACTAACGATAAAACCATTTTCACTGGCAATATTTTAAAAAAATAACCTGGTATGAAACCAGGTTCAGCTCAAATTCAAGATAACATCTTCGGCTATATCATTGCTGCTTCAGATCCCCCTTATTCTCAACATTTTAGTTTGCCCATTTCGCTGTGAATGTTTCTGGGGAGTCCACTTTCATTTCTTCTGTATTTTCATCATTAAACAACCATGTATCGAAATAATACTCGACCAACCATTTTTCCTGTTCCTCATCATAAATGAGAATATAAGTAAGATCTTGTTCCATTTCTTCTAATTCCGGTGGTTCTTGACCAACTGGAAACTCATTATACAGATAGGTACTTCTTGCATTTAGTTCAACAACCCAAACTTCATCAATTTTATCATAATAAAGGTTAAAGGAATTTAAATCAAAGATTGTCGATAAATATTGGAAACTTACAGCCAGATTTTCACTCTTTAATATATCAATCGTAACTTGCACACTGTCTTTTATGGCTTCAACTCCCAGCGTAATTGCATCTAAATTTTCACTCGTCACCGCTTCAATCCATTCCATTTGATAGTTATGGGCCACATCCATGAGATTTGACTTTAATGTTTCATCCATAAGCACAACATCGATAAAATTTTCTTTTAACGGTTGTTCTTCAGTACGAACCGTTCCCCAAGGTAGTTCAGCCTCAAAGGCATATGTCATAGAACCATCCGTCAGAACAGGACCAAACTCATCCTCTTCTGTTAGATCAACACCGACATCTTTACCGTTAATCAACAACTTAATATCCACATCCGGATCGACAGTTGGAACATAAAAGGCTACCTCCTCAGCTTCAATATAAAGGTCGGCAAAATATTTGTCATCATCGTAAATGACGACTTCTTCATTTGCGCTTAATTCTAAGAAATCCGTTTGTAAAACGGCCTCCACTTTATGTTTTCCGGTAATAAAAGGACCAAAAGTTCCTTCATAATAATCTTCATCAGACACTCCAACTTCTTCACCGTTTACAAAAATTTTTGCACCCTCCACGTTTGTCATGACCTTGATATACCCGGTTGGCACTACGATTTTGTATTTATCAAAGTATAAAAACTTCCCGTCATTTTCAAGTTTTGCCATATGAACGGAACTTTTTCGTCCTTCTGCTTGTTTTTTTAATGATCGAATGACATCTTCCACTTCATCCGAGTGGTCTTCAAAATACCCGAGATAGGCTTCAACGGCATTTTCATCAATTTTTACATCTTTATGATCAGCTGACAACATGTCAACTAATGTGTCTACATCTTTTTCCTTTAATGCATCTTCAAAATTAACGATTAAACGTTCGACTGAAAAAATATAATTTAGTACAAAATGCGTCACAATGAACAAAACAATGAGTGCAGCACCTGATATAATTGAAATAATGGCACCTTTTGAAAGTGGTTTTCTTGGCTTTTTCGGTGGTACAGGTCCGGATGGTATTCCTTGAAATGGACTTTGAACTGGGGGTTCTCCTCCTGATGGTACGTTTTGATGATTTGTTCCGTGAAAAGAAGATTGGCCTGGCGGTTCATCACTCTGTGATAAATATTGCTGTTTATTAAATGGCTCGTTCACGTTGTTATTTTGCTCTGAATCAAAAGGTCTATTGTCGTGGTCCTCTTGGGACGGTGTCCCATCTTGATCGTTTTGTATCGGTTTACTTTGCTGATTTTCTTCATCTGAGGAAAAAGATTGGCTCTCATGCTGCTTATTAATTCGGGTACCACAATCACTACAAAATAATGCCCCTTCCACCAACAGATTCCCACATTCACTACAAAACCTCATATATCCTCCTCCTGATGTTCAAAAAATTACGCCTACTGACATATGCATATTTGCGCTACCGTTTCTTTATTACTTTTTTATATAAAAGATGAATTAGGCTTGAAAGACGAGGTTTGAACAAGAGGCCAGATAATTTTTAACAAAAAGGCTCGGATAAACATTTTCTTGAAAAAGAGCTTAAAAAAAAGAATTGTTACATAAACTTACAATAGGACGAAAAACGATAGTCTTTCGGTATTGGATGTGAAAAAATGAAAAGAAAAGCGATCATTGGCATCAGTTTATTTTACTCAATAATTTGTCTCATCCTAGCTATAGTGCTCTTTATAAATGGTACGCACAACTTTGGTTTAGTTGCGTTAAGCGGCATTGCTTTAGGACTGTTCCCAATCGGAATTATGATATTCACAAAGTTCGAACTTGGATTACCATTGATTTGCTTTTATATTTTGTTTTTATTTGGTAGTCAAATCCTTGGATCGATTGCCAATTTTTATCAGCATTTCGTATGGTGGGATTTATTGTTACACTTTATTAGCGGTATATTGTTAGCCTGTTTAGCGATTGATCTGTATAAAAAATTGTTGCCCAGGGACACGGTGTATGAACTTTCCACCTGGTTTATATTTATCTTTATTTTTTCCTTCTCTATCATGGGCGGTGTGTTGTGGGAAATCTATGAATACTTAGCGGATGTTTTATTTGACATGAATTTACAACATGGAAATGCTGATACAATGTCCGATTTAATTACGGACGGTGCGGGAGGACTCGTTGTAGCTATTTGGGTGTTATTCCGGTCTCGAAAAAACAGAGTAGCAGACGTTTAAGCAAATTGGGATGATCGATTTTTCCAATGGGGACTCTTTTCCTGCGGACGATATTGTCTTTATGGGAGCTAGGGAATGTTGTTCGACTATGAGTTACGGCTCAATTTCAACACGCAATAATTTGATTTTGTATGGTTATTTTATTTTTTTAAGCACGCTGGTGAAAGCAAAGAATGATAAACTTGATTATATTCGATGAATACGTTCCGAACCGCACTGCCGAGTTTCTAAATGCCGGTTTGCCGGTGGAAACTTGATCAAGGCCATACTGGCTATATTCCTACAATTTTTTACGATACCAGCAAAAACAACACCAGAAAATCATCAACTCCTCTATATTCATTGGATTATTTCTCATATAAGTTTTAAAGCACAAAAAGACCCAAGGCAAATGCAACCTTGGGTCGTGATAAACACATAAATGGGTATGGACAATATCTCAAATTCTTATTTACTCTAAAATTGTAACGTTAACAGTGCGTCTACCCCAGTTTAGAGCTTCTTCTTCCGTTGGTAGGTAAACATCAATCTTGTTGCCTTTGATGGCACTACCGGTATCTCCTGCAATGGCATTACCATAACCTTCAACATAAACTTTAGTTCCAAGTGGGATAACATTAGGATCTACTGAAATAACTTTTGCATCCGGATTTTTATTTAAATCAATACCTATAGTTGTAATTCCATTTCCTCCTGCACTTTCAACGGTATAAGCCGTTGCCTCTACAGAAATGGTGTCCCCTGCTTCAACAACCATTTTTTCTGCTTCTTTTGATTGTTCATTTGGTTGACTTGCAGCTTTTGTTTCAACACGTTCCGTTTCTTGTTTTGGTTCATCTGCTGATTGTGATTTAGGACTCTCAGCTTGTTTTACAGTTTTCTCTGCTGATTGTGTTTTAGCACTTTCTGTTTGTTTTACAGGTTTCTCTACTGGCGGTATTTTAGCACTTTCTGTTTGCTCTTCAGATTTTTCTACTGATTGCGTCGTGCTTTTTTTATTTGACTCCTCAGCTTTTGCAGGCTGTTCCTCTGCTTTTTGCGATTGAACTTCAACTGGAGTATCTTGGTTTGTGACATTCAAATTCTTTTGTTTATGCGCTAAGCTTGCTCTTTTAACAACTTGCTGATTGATATGTTCAGTATTCGCATTAGGTATCGTTAATACTTGACCAACAATAATAAGGTCAGATGTTAAATTATTGCGCTCTTTTAACTCAGCAACTGTAATACCAAAGGCTCGCGAAATATCCCAAAGTGTGTCACCTTTGACGACTGTATATAAATATTCAGTTTGTAATACTTGGCCTGGATAGATAATGGAAGATTGCAAATTATTAAATTTAAAGAGATTATTTACAGTGGTATGATGCTGTCTAGCAAGATCCCACAGAGTGTCACCTTTCCTTACAACAACTTCTTTAGCAGAAGCTTGTCCAGCCCATAAACCTAAACTAGCAATTGCTACGGTAATGGCTAAGGTTATTGCTCCTTTTTTCATATGTATCAATACCTCCTATCTCTTGTACTTCCACCTTAACATAGATACTATTATAGGCAGGTTACACGTAGGTTAAAAATTGATTGCAGTATTTTTTACAATTTTTGAAAATGTTACAAGATATATAGAATTTGCTTGAAATTGAGGAAAAATTGGTTTCATCAAGGGCTTGAACATAGTTTTTTGTTTGAAACTGAGATAAAAGTGGTTTCATCAAGGGTTTGAACGCAGTTTTTTAATTGAATCGGAGTAAAAAGTGGTTTCATCAAGGGCTTGAACACAGTTTTTTGTTCGAAACTGAGATAAAAGTGGTTTCATCTGGGGCTTGAACACAGTTTTTTGTTTGAAACTGAAATAAAAGTGGTTTCATCAAGGGTTTGAACGCAGTTTTTTGTTTGAAACGGAGTAAAAAGTGCTTTCATCAAGAGCTTGAACGCAGTTTTGGGATTGAATCAGAGTAAAAAGTGCTTTCATCGAGGGCTTGAACACAGTTTTGGGATTGAATCAGAGTAAAAAGTGCTTTCATCGAGGGCTTGAACACAGTTTTGAGATTGAATCAGAGTAAAAAGTGCTTTCATCAAGAGCTTGAACACAGTTTTGGGATTGAATCAGAGTAAATAGTGCTTTCATCAAGGGATTGAATCAGAGTAAAAAGTGCTTTCATTGAGGGTTTGAACACAGTTTTTTGTTTGAAACTGAAATAAAAGTGGTTTCATCAAGGGCTTGAACATAGTTTTTTGTTTGAAACTGAGATAAAAGTGGTTTCATCAAGGGTTTGAACGCAGTTTTTTAATTGAAACGGAGTAAAAAGTGGTTTCATCAAGGGCTTGAACGCAGTTTTTTAATTGAAACGGAGTAAAAAGTGGTTTCATCAAGGGCTTGAACACAGTTTCTATAGTGAAACTTCCTTATATCTGTAATAAACCCTTGTTTAACCGTGGTAAATCTTCAACTGTTCGCAGTAAAACTTATTTTATCAAGAGCAATCACTCCTTTTATCCGCAGTTAACCCCCTTTATCTATTAGTTAAACCCTTGTTATCCGCAGCTCAACCTTTTTACCAGTAGTCACACTCCTTTTATCCGGAGTTAATCCTCTTTTATCCGGAGTAACACGCTCTTTATCCGTAGTTAAACCCTTGTTATCCGCAGCATAAGCCCTTTTATCCGGAGTAACACTCTCTTTATCCGCAGCTAAACCCTTTTTATCAGTAGTAACACGCTCTTTATCCGTAGTCAAACCCTTTTTATCCGTAGCATAAGCCCTTTTATCCGGAGTAACACTCTCTTTATCCGCAGCAACAACCTTTTTATCCGGAGTAACAACCTTTTTATCCGGAGTAACACTCTCTTTATCCGCAGCTAAACCCTTTTTATCAGTAGTAACACACTCTTTATCCGCAGTTAAACCTCTTTTTTCCGCAGCAACAACCTTTTTATCCAGAGTAACACTCTCTTTATCCGTAGTTAAACCTTTTTTATCCTTAGCTTAACCTTTTTTTCAGTAGTAACACGCTTTTTTCCGCAGTAACAAGCATACCTTTATCATCCTTCAAACCGCATCTAATCCGCTTTTATTCGGAGTGGATCCATATCAATGAACATTTAGTATGAAATCCTAATAGAATAATAATAAAAACAGGAACGGGGCATTTCTCGTTCTAAGGCGGGTGAGTGATGAGATTTTTCTTACTACTACTTGTTACTTTTAGTTTATTGACCGGTTGTAATAGTTCAGCAATGAAAGCGACTCTTCCAACATATGACCATTTCCTAATTTTCGCACATCGTGGTGCTAGTGGTTATGCTCCGGAAAATACAATGGCTTCTTTCAAACTAGCAAATGAATTAGGTGCCGATTATATCGAAATTGATCTTCAAATGACGAAGGATGGCCATCTTGTTGCTTTGCATGATGATTCGGTTGATCGTACAACCAATGGAAAAGGGAAAGTTTTTCTATATACATTAGAAGAATTGAAACAATTGGATGCCGGTTCGTGGTTCAATGAAAAATTTCCAAAACGAGCAAAAGTGGAATACGAAGGCTTAACGATTCCTACGTTGCGGGAAATTTTCGAAGAGTTTGGCCATGACGTAAACTATTACATCGAAATGAAAAATCCCGAACAATATAAACAAATGGAAAAAACGTTAGTTTTGTTACTTGAGGAGTTCGGCTTTCTAGAAGAAAATGAATCAGATGGAAAAGTGATTATTTCTTCCTTTAGCGAACGAAGCTTACGAATTATGTACGCGCTCGAACCATCTTTACCGTTAGTAAAATTACAAACGTCCTATGAAGTTAAAAAATCAACAAAGAGAACATTTAATAAAATTAGTAAATATGCCGTTGCTGTTGGACCGTCTTATAAATTTGTTAATGAAAACTATGTAAAAAACGCGATAGAAACAGGGTTGCAAGTCCATCCGTATACCGTTGACGATCCTTCCGCAATCGATCATCTAGAAGAATGGGGAGTGACGGGGATTTTTACCAACTATATTGATATATATGAACGGAATGTGCATTTCCTTACAGAATGTGTTTATTCCCTGAAACCTTTTAAAAATGAGGTTGTGTTTTTTTTGTGTGGGTTCAAGTCGTCGATATGATGTCACATTGACCATATACATTCATACAAAAACTTACTCTTAGTTTCCCTCTGTTCATTCAATCAAGCAAAAATAAAACCCTTGATCACACCGATTGGAGTTACCAAGGGCTTAACAACTCTTCCTATTATTTCCAAATGTTTCCTTGAGAGACTTCTTCCGATGATTTTTTATCCTTTTTTCCCCATAACGATTCTAATTGTTCAAGTGATTTTCCTTTTGTTTCAGGAACCATTTTCCAAACAAATAGTGCGGAAAGTACACTCATTAGTCCGTAGAATCCATATGTCATTCCTCCGCTAATTTCCATCATTGGAGGGTATGTGGACGAAATGAAAAAGTTTGCTGCCCATTGTGCTGCGACGGCAATTGCCATTGCTTGTCCACGAATGAGATTTGGGAAAATTTCTGATAGTAAAACCCAACAAATTGGACCCCAAGACATCATAAAGGATGCTGTATAGAATACAATAAAGATTAACGTCCAAATTCCAAAAATTTCATTTTGAGCAAGGATCGCAACACCAAACATACCGATCGCCATACCGATGGAACCAATCATTAGAAGTGGTTTTCTTCCCCATTTATCCACTGTTTGTATAGCGACAACAGTAAAGATCACGTTCACGATTCCCATAATCACCGTTTGCAACAATGATGCATTTTGACCTGCACCCATACTTTCAAAAATACGCGGTGCATAATATAAGGCTACATTAATACCGACGAATTGTTGAAAGACTGATAGTAAAATCCCAACAATAATTACGGTTTTTCCATAAGAAAATAGTTTGCCTGACGCTGTTTTCTTACTTAATGATTCTTTGATCTCAGCTAAAACAGCTTGGGCTCTCTCTTTTGAACCATTCACTTTGGACAATACGTTAAATGCCTGAACTTCTTTATTTTTGGATGCTAAATATCTTGGTGTTTCCGGAATAAAGAAGATTAATATAAAGAATAGGAATGCCGGAATAGCTTCAGAAGCAAACATATACCGCCAGCCAATATCATTAACCCATGCACTTGGTTGTCCATTGGCAATGCCAAAGTTCACGAAATAAACAACAAGTTGACCGAAAATGACTGCAAATTGATACCAAGAAACTAATCGACCACGAATTTCTTGGGGGGCAACCTCACCGATATATGTCGGACAGATTGCAGATGCCATTCCGACACCAATTCCACCTAAAATTCGGTAAATATTAAATGCAATAAGTAACCCAACCGAGGGTTCCCCTACATTGAAAAATAAGAATTCTGGATAGGCAGAAGTTAATGCAGATACTAAGAATAAAACTGCTGCAATTAATAGTGATTTTTTTCTACCAAAATTATTGGAAAAATACCCAGAAATTAATCCCCCGATAATACAACCAATTAATGCACTCGAAACTGTTAAACCGTGTATAAATGAACTTAATCCTAAATTATCAATCATATACAATTGCACCGATTGTTCGGCACCAGAGATCACAGCGGTATCATAACCGAACAACAAACCGCCCAGGGTCGCAATTAAAGTGATTGATATAATATACATCGTATTATAATTTTTGGTTTTCATGGTCATTCAGAGCAAGACTTATCGCAAAATCCGCTCCTTCCTCACTCCCCTCCTAGTTGAATTAAAGCGTTACCATTTTTCTTTACGTCTTTGGGGCAAAGGGGGTATCCCCCCCTATTAGTTGGGACAAATGACCTAACAGCGTACCATTGTCCCGCATTCAATTAGTCACGAAAATCCATCAGTTCTTTGTTTAATGATTTCGTCGCTGTGTATACTTGTTTGTACAGCGTAAATAATTTTTTATACTTCTCAACGCGATCTTCAATTGGTTCATAGACTTTATCCACTTTTAAAAATTTCTCTGCACAGTCTTGAAGGGTTGGAAACCAGCCACATCCATAGGCAGCTAACATAGCTGCTCCCATACCTGGACCTTGCTCACTTTGCAGTTTCACCACTCTGGCATTAAAAATATCGGCCTGCATTTGTAACCATGCTTCATTCTTAGCACCGCCGCCTATGGAGATAATTTCATTAATCTCCCTCCCATTTTCTCGGAAAATTTCAACCGACTCATGGAGAGAAAATGTAATCCCTTCCAAAACAGCGCGTACAAAATGCTTCTCTTCATGCGAACGATCCAGTCCAATGAAACTGCCGCGAATTTGTGCGTCTACATGTGGCGTACGTTCACCGTCGATGTACGGGGTAAACAGCAAGCCATTTGATCCCACCGGTACACTTTCAACCTCTTTTAACAGATCATCAAAACTTTTATTTTTTGCAAAGGTATTTTTAAACCATGTTAAGCTTTGACCGGCTGCCAAAGTCACACCCATTGTATAATAGGCTTGAGGGGCTCCATGGTTAAAATAGTGAACTTTCCCTTGAAAATCTTTTTCACCACTATCTTCATAAGACAATACGACACCGGAAGTTCCAATACTTGCTAATGTCTTCCCTTCCGATAAAATCCCTGCACCAATGGCGCCGCATGCATTATCGGCTCCTCCGGCAAATACGCGAGTTTGTTCAGGCAAACCTGTTAATCTAGCAATCTCAGGTTTTATTGTTCCAACTTCAGCATGAGAATCAACGAGTGGTGGACATAGATGAATATCTAAATCGAGTAAATCACAAATTTCTTTACTCCACTCTTTTTTAACGATATCCAGTAGTAACGTCCCCGCTGCGTCAGAATAATCCATGTGAATTTGACCTGTCAGTTTATACCGCACATAATCTTTTGGTAAAACAAAGGACTTAGCCTTTTTAAAAATATCTGGTTCGTGCTTTTTCACCCAAAGTATTTTTGGTAACGTAAAACCTTCTAGGGGGATATTTTTCGTAATGGAAAGTAATCTTTCTCTGCCGACTCGGTTATCAATTTCTTCACATTCGGCAGTTGTCCGTGTATCATTCCATAAAATAGCATTGCGTAAAACATCATTGTTTTCATCTAACAACACTAACCCATGCATTTGTCCGGAAAAACTAATTCCTTCGATATCATTAGGCTCATAATTAAAATTGTGGAGAAGATCAGACAATCCAGCGATTGTCTGATCCACCCAATCTTGCGGATTTTGTTCACTATACCCCGATTTTTCCTGAATTAACGGATAGTCCTTTGATACTTCTTGAACTACATCACCATTTTGATTGACCAATAAAATTTTTACTGCACTTGTACCTAAGTCGATACCAATGACATATTTCATTTTCACTCATCTCCTATGAGAATCCGCCTATGATTATTCCGCATACAAACGCAATAAGTATTGATTAATGATTGATTTAATGCGTTCTAATTTACCAGATTCATTCTTAATTTCGGTTAAATTCAACGCATATTCCTCTAATTTATGGAAATCTGCTTTTCCTTCTACAATCTCTAAACCGATACCATCTGTAAAGCTCTTATAACGATCAGCTATAATTTGATCTAGCACTTTGTCCTCAATTAATGCGTGTGCGATTTTTAATCCAACGGCAAAGCTATCCATTCCTGCAATATGCGCATGGAATAAATCTTCTGGTTCAAAGGAACCGCGGCGGACTTTTGCATCAAAGTTCAATCCTCCACGACCTAGGCCACCGTTCTTTAATATTTCATACATTGCTAGAGTTGTAGCATAGAGATCTGTTGGAAACTCATCCGTATCCCAACCTAATAACGGATGTCCTTGGTTGGCATCGACAGAACCTAACATACCATGAATTCGTGCATAGCGTAGTTCATGTTCGAAAGTATGTCCCGCTAATGTTGCGTGATTGGCCTCAATATTAAATTTAAACTTATCTTGTAGTCCATAATGTTGTAAGAAGGCATAACCGCTGGCAACATCAAAATCATATTGGTGGGAAGTTGGTTCTTTCGGTTTTGGTTCGATTAAAAATTGGGCATCAAAGCCAATTTCTTTTGCATAATCAACCGCCATATGGAAGAAGCGAGCTAAATTATCTAATTCTAATTTCATATCTGTATTTAATAACGTTTCGTAACCTTCACGTCCACCCCAGAATACATAGTTTTCCGCACCTAGTTCTTTTCCTACTTCCAAACCTTTTTTCACTTTTGCAGCAGCATAAGCGAAGACATCTGCATTGTTTGAAGAAGCTGCACCGTGAACAAAACGTGGATGGGTGAAATTATTTACTGTATTCCAAAGTAATTTCGTTTTGCTGTCTTTCATATAATCTTTAATCATGGCAACGATCGTGTCTAAGTTTTTATTTGTTTCTCTTAAAGTATCGCCTTCAGGTGCAATGTCAACATCATGGAAACAGAAATATGGAACATTCATTTTTTCAAAAAATTCAAAGGCTGCTTCCACACGTGCTTTCGCAAGGTCCAAGCCAGTAAATTTATCCCATGGTCTTATCGCAGTTCCATTTCCAAAAGGATCGGATAACTCTTCAACAAAAGTATGCCAATAAGCCACACTGAAACGTAAAATTTCTTCCATTGTTTTGTCGCCGATTTTTTCTTCTGGGTTATAAAATTTAAATGCTAGTGAATTATTCGATTTTGGTCCTTCATACTGAATAGGTTTAACGCTTTCAAAATAGCTCATTTCGATATCCCCTCTCTGAATTAAAGTGTAATGTCATCTATATGTGAAAACTTAATTTAATGTTTAAACTAAGTGTAATTCTAAATGTAAACGTTGTCAATAGAAAACTTTTGAAATATCATTAATTTTTCATTCATTATTGCAAAATATCACGGTAAAACAGCATTATAAGTTTATTCATTAAACAAACTTAACGTAAAATCAAGTGAATATAAATTATCTTTATGCTAGAATAAATTTAGAAAAAATGTTAGGAGAAAAAGACATGAAGCGTTTACAAACAGGAGATCAAAGTTTAGTTAAGCAAATCAATAAATCGATAGTTTTTCATACGGTCAAAAATAAGGGACCGATTTCTCGTGCACAAATATCAACAGAAACTGGACTGAATAAAGCAACAGTATCGACCATGGTATCTGAACTTATAAAAGAATCGTTTATACAAGAAATCGGCGCAGGTAAGTCGAGCGGAGGGAGAAAACCTGTTTTACTTTATTTTCATCAAAATGCAGGTTATGCTATTGGCATTGACCTTGGTGTCAATTATATTCTTGGTGTATTGACAGACTTAAGTGGAAATGTCATTTACGAGATGACCGAAAAATTAAAAGAAACCACATTTAAATATGTGACAAATAAAATATTTACCATGATCGAATCCTTAATTCAGAATGCGCCAGAAAGTCCTTATGGGATTGTCGGTATTGGAATTGGGGTTCCAGGACAAGTAGATAATGAACAAAGAATACAACTGGCACCAAATTTAAAATGGTATAATGTGGATCTTAAACAAGTTATTGAGGAACGCTATTCCATTCCCGTTAGAATTGAAAATGAGGCCAATGCAGGGGCACACGCCGAACATTTGTATGGTGCTGGAAAAAATATTGCAAACCAAATTTATATTAGTATCGGAATGGGGATTGGTACCGGGATTATCGTTCATAACCAGCTTTACAAAGGAACATTAGGATTTTCAGGTGAAATGGGACATTTTACCATTGAAGCGAATGGTCGAAAATGCAGCTGTGGCAATCGTGGTTGTTGGGAGTTATATGCTTCCGAAAGTGCACTTTTATTAGCAGCCGAGCAAAATCAGATATTAAATGCAAATCAGGAAGCGGATTTGGATATCCTTCTTGAAGAGGCGAGAAACAGCAATCCACAAGTGTTACAGCTTTTAAATACATTAGGGGAAAATATTGGAGTGGGGATTGTGAACATTATCAATACATTTAACCCTGAAGCGATTATTATCGGTAATCGCATTAATCGCTTTAAAAATTGGCTCACGAACCCAATTGAACGTATCATTGACGAACGGCTAGCAAATTACTTCAAAGAAAGCACCGAAATTCGTTTTTCTGCCTTAAATTACCGCTCGACGGCTCTAGGGGCAACCTCCATTGCCATCGAACATTTTCTATCCGAGATCGGCCTTGCGGGACATTCCGCACAATTTTAAAAAGTTCTCATTTCATCTTTCCCACATTTAGTGCACAAATAACCAATCTCCTATATTGAAATATTTAAGGTTATTTATCTTAACGAGGCTTTCCAATTCATCATTCTATATAGGGAGTGTTGGAGGCGAATCCAGGGGGTAGCAAAAGCTTTTGTGATGAAAGCATAATAGCCTCCCATCCCCTTTTACGCTTAAGGTGGCTGAAGTACGAGTGGATGCGCATCCCCTTAATTGCGTTTATCTCGTCATAAAAATAAAATTTAAACATATTGTAACTAAAAAACTTTACGATTATAAAAATCAATGAATCCTTCGAAAGAATTCATGAGTTAGACCATTATCTTTTTAAGTTGCATTTTTAAGTAATCTAGAATGTCATAAACAGTAATATCTGCATCAGTATACACCTTTTCATATGTATTCAAAAGCAGTTCTTTTAACAGCAATTCCTTTTCTTTTTCCATTTATTTCCATGCTCCTTTGACATATATTGACAAAATTTTCTTACAGATAAATATAGGACATTCTCCCAGCATTTGTCAATGATGATATAGGTCATCAGTCACTCCTGCCCCCAAAGCTCTTTTGTTTAGGATTGTAAACATTGACGAAATTAGACATATATAAAAAGTGGCTGCCTATATTTAGACAGCCACAAATAAAAAGATATGAAAACAAAAAAATATGATTCCGTAATTGATATTTTAACTTTCAATAACTGATAGTTGTTTAACTTGCGTATTATCGGTCACTTTTTCAAAGGAATATTTTTCTTCAACATAAACTTGATGCCAGACCATAAACATAAGGACTGTCCAAATCTTACGGCTAAAATCATCCTTACCTTTACAATGATCATCAAGTAAGTTTAAAACATATTGTTTATTGATCAAATGGTCTGTTTCACTTTCACGGATTACGTTTTGCGCCCATTCATACATCTCCCCCTTCAACCAGTGACGGATTGGAACAGGGAAGCCTAACTTTTTCCGATTTAATATGTGATCAGGTACAATTCCCTCAGCAGCTTTACGAAGGATGTATTTTGTCGTACCGTTTGCCGTCTTTAATGAAGATGGGATTTGGGAAGCAACTTTAAATACTTCTTTATCTAAAAACGGTACACGCGCTTCGATCGAATGGGCCATTGTCATACGATCGACTTTTAATAATATATCGCCGCGCATCCATGTATGAATATCAATATACTGCATTTTTTCAACTGGGTCATAACCACGACATTCTTCATAAAGTTTCTTCGTTACATCTGTATAATGGATGTTTGCATGATAAACATTAAGAAACGCACGTTTTTCCGCTTCAGTATACATTTTCGCATTCCCAATGTAACGTTCTTCTATAGGAGTTGTCCCTCGTTCAATAAAACTTTTTCCTTTCATTCCTTCAGGCATGATGTTAGCAATCGAACGTAAAAAGGATTTGAAAACGTTTGGCATGTTGTTAAAAACTTTTAGAGACAGTGGTTCACGATAAATATTGTAACCACCGAACAATTCATCGGCACCTTCACCAGATAAGACAACTTTGACATGTTTACTTGCCTCTCTCGCGACAAAATAAAGAGGAACACAAGCAGGATCAGCAAGTGGGTCATCCATATGCCAGATGATTTTTGGAATTTCACTCATATATTCTTCTGGCGTAATGACATGATGAATATTTTCCACACCTAGTTTTTCCGCTGTTTCTTTAGCTACATCGATTTCACTATAACCGTCACGTTGAAATCCGACCGTAAACGTTTTAATGGATGGGTGAAATTCCTTTGCGATCGACGCCACAAAGGATGAATCGATTCCACCGGATAAGAAAGTACCAACAGGAACGTCACTACGCATATGTTTTTCAACTGAATCATATAAAACCGTTCGAATTTCCTTAACAAAGTCTTCCTCAGATTTTTGCACTGGGTGGAATGAAGCTTTCCAGTAGCGTTTAATTTCCAGCGGTAAACCCAATTTTTTGACAAAGTAATGACCCGGTTCTAACCTTTGGATGCCTTTATTTATGGATTCTGGTTCTGGAACGTATTGGTATGTGAAATAATGTTGTAAAGCTTCCTTATTTATTTCAGTTGATTCAAGTGCGAGTAGGATACTTTTTTTCTCAGATGCAAAGTACGTTTGATCACCTTTGACACTGTAATAAAAAGGTTTAATGCCAAAAGGATCTCTTGCGCCATACAACGTTTGTTCTTGTTTATCCCAAATCACAAAAGCAAACATCCCGCGTAAATATTCAGCCACCTTTTCACCTACGCGACTGTACAACGCAACGATGACTTCCGTATCGGAATGCGTTTCAAATGGCAAACCTTCTTTAATCAATCCTTCCCTTAATTCTATAAAATTGTAAATTTCCCCGTTAAAAATAATCCAATAACGTTCGTTTTCATAGCTTAATGGCTGGCTTCCAGCTTCCAAGTCAATAATACTTAACCTGCTGAAACCAAATTTCACATGTTCATCTTGAAAATAACCTTTGTCATCCGGGCCACGATGTGTAATCAAATTGTTCATTTTTTGTAATATTTTTTCATCCTCAGTTTCACTTTTTCGGTTCTCATGAACACAGCCAATAAATCCACACATTGTGTTACACCTCCAGAAGATTTATCCTTGACGTTATGCTATTTCCTATACTTTGTTTATGGAAAAATAACAAACTATCACCTTTTTACAATCCCACTTATTCCTCTATATATTGACTGTCGATTGTTACATTTTGTTACCTTTTTTTAATATTTTTTTAATAAATAATCCGTTCCCCCAACTTAAGTATAAATTTAGGAATCGTTTCATAATGTTTGAATAGAACTTGTCTTTTTTCAAAAGATGTGGGGTGGTTGACATTTTTACAAGAATCGCAGCGATGGTTATCGGAAGCTTTTTGCTCGGAATTGGAATCAATGGTTTTTTAGTGCCTCATCATTTACTAGACGGTGGATTTATTGGTATTGCCCTTCTTCTACAATATTATTTTCATTTTCCTGCCGGACTTTGTTCTGCTTTATTGAGCCTTCCCCTCATTATTTATGCATGGATCAAAGATCGGAAACAATTTCATGGTAGTTTCTACGGTATGATTTTGACCGCTCTATTTATCGATCTTCTTGCTCCATTTCACTTTTTTCTCCCGATCGCCCCTAGTGCGATTCTAGGCGGGGCCATTTGTGGCGTGGCTGTAGGACTCATGCTTCGTTATGAGACAAGCACTGCTGGTACAGACTTACTCGCCTACTTTATTGCAAAAATCACCCCGATTAATATTGGAATTTTGTTCGTTATCATTGACGGCTTAATTGTATTATCTGGCTATCAAGTATTAGGTATGCAAAGTGTTTTATTTTCCTCCATTACGATTTTAGTTGCTGGTACGCTGGCATCGATTTGTTATGAACGTTTTTAAAAAGTTACATAAAATTTTAGGATACTATTTTAAAGTAATTTATTAACCGAACTGCCCCCGTTACATACAATAAGTTATCATTTTTTACAAAAATCGGGTATTTTTTACTATTTTTTGACAAAAAAAGAAGGAATTTTTACCTATATGTAGAATTTTATAAAACGTCAGAATAATTTTTATGAAAAGTTTCTGTGTATAATAAGTGGATTTTCCACATGTGACACTGCTCATGATCAAATCGGGTTTGCTAGACTTGTTTCTGCAGTTTTCAATGATCTCCTAAACATTGGACGCTAATTTTGCTGATGATCAATAGACTTTCCAACAAGAAGATGAAGGTAAATTTCTTCTCTTAAAAAAGTAACAACATTTTAAAAGGAGGAATTTATTATGAAAGAAAACTATTATATCAGCAAAAATACATATGTGTTCCAATCCAATTTTGATAAAAACGGGTTTGAAAACTCGAAAGTACTTGAAAAAAATAGAGAAATTAACGTGAGGAAATCACCATTACACATCGTGAAAGAATCGTATGAGCGTATTGCTTCTGATTATGAAGGGGCAGTCCGAGGAGCAAGGGCAATCTTGAATAAACGGAACCAGGTTCCTGTTGTTTATTCAGCGTTGTCCGAAATTGTCTTACTCCACTTTCCTTCAATCGATCGACTCGGGAAAGTATGGGTAATTAACAAATATATTCAACATATTAAACCTTACGAAGGGAACAAAACGATTATCCAAATGGATAACGGTCATTCGATTCCTGTAGGCATGAAATTCCATCTTGTTCAAGACCGTTGTATCCAAGCAACCTATCTTCAAACCGTTGCCCAACAGCGACATCCGTAGAGTAATCCGGATAAATCAACATATCAGCCTTACAATCTTTCAATACATAGTAAACTTAGTTATCCCTCTAGAAAGGGATCATTGTAGATATTTAATATAATAAAATACCATTGTAATGAAGATTCCTTGACAATCCATAAGGCTGACCGACGGAACCAATTCGGTTAGTCTTCTCTTTTCAGCTATCACAATCTCAACTACTAATAGATATCTCCTTCAATCTGCCGCTCAGAAAATTACGCAAAAAAAGCACCTCAAACAAGGTCACCTAAAATTCGATTTCTACAAAAATACTGTTTATCTCGATTTATGACAAACAATGCATCGACTTGTATAGTAACTATATCGATGTCTTCCAAAAATACAACACTAAACCCATCACATAATCTTTTTCACGAAATTTCCCCTCAAATTTTAAAAATAGGCATTTTTACCCATTAATTTTATACCTGTTCATTCATTCCGTCAATGAATCCAATTTAAAGTAGTTACGTCAACTTTATGATCAACATCGTCAATTTTCTACATTATTTTTATAATGTTTGATGAGAGAGATGTGTTAAATACTCACCTTTAAGTGATAATGCTCACTGAAACAAAAAATTTTAAAATTTATAATGAAAATAGTTCGAAATACCTATATAATAAATTTTGTGTTTTTTAAGGCTGAATTAGATAAAAGGAGTAGAAGAAATGATCCATAGTTCGTTTGACGGTTCAGTAAAAAATGATGGAAAAACAAACAAAATAGTAGAATCGAATCTTTTCGATCATTCCCTTTTTAAATTTAACCCCGATATGGTCATTTTTTTAAATATGAATGCGAATATTGTTCACATTAATCATGGTTTTGTCAAAGCACTCGGATATACACTACAAGAAATTATCTTAACTCCTTTTGAACGATTTTTTCCATCTAGTGAAATAGCACATTACCAAAAACTTTTTACTCAAGCCACCGCTGGTGAAGTACTGTGTGCTCACATGACACTGCTCCAAAAAAATGGTGAAACATGTTCTGTTAGTTTGAACATGATTCCTGCAAGATTCCACGATCAAATTATGGGCATTTTTGTTACCGCGAAAGATAACACAAATTTAATAAAGACAGAAAAAAAAGTTAGCGGAATGTGAATTGAAATTTAGTAGCATTGTCGATGAAGCACTAACTGGTGTTTATATTGTCAATGAAGATGGAAAAGTTACTTATGGAAATAAAGCCTTTTATAACTTACTTGGAATCGAAAATCACCGTTCGACAATAAATTTTAGAGACTATGTACATCCAGAAGATATACCTCACTTAAATGATGTCTCCAATTCTTTAACTCATGCTGAAAAAGGTTTAACTCACTCGTTTCGAATGCATAGAAAAGATGGGGCAGTCATCTATGTTGAATCACATGCACAAATCATCACTTTACAGCATAAGCCACATATCGTAGGAACACTTCAAGACATAACCGAACGGAAAAAAATAGAAGAATTGCATGAATATTTTGCTGACCATGATTATTTGACAGAGCTTCCGAATAAAAGATTATTTCTTAAAAGAATGGAGCAAACTTTAGCACAAAACAAACATTCTCATCAACTATTTGCGATCATGATGTTGGATATCGACCGCTTTAATCATATAAATGATTCGCTCGGCCCTTCCATCGGTGACCAATTACTGAAAAAAATTTCTGAACGAATACAATCCCACTTGGAAGAGCAAGATACGCTTTCACGAATCGGTGGTGACGAATTTGCAATTATATTTCCTAACACCGAAAACACAGAACAAGTAATTAACCGTGCAAAAAAGTTAATCGAACTACTAGAGAAACCCTTTTATATTAAAACATATGAAATTTATATTTCGACTAGCATTGGAATTAGTATTCATCCGAATGATGGAAAAGATGCTGAAACACTGTTAAAAAATGCAAGTTCTGCTTTAAATAAGGCGAAGAAGTTAGGAAAGAATACGTATCAAATCTTCAACGCTTCGATGAATACAGAAACATTTAAGTTATTCTCGTTAGAATCAGATTTGAGAAAAGCATTGGAACTAAACCAATTGGAATTGTATTATCAACCTCGTGTAAATGCGACCCATCATCAAATTATTGGAGCTGAGGCACTCATTCGTTGGAACCATCCAGATTGGGGTGAAGTTCTGCCGGATGATTTTATTCCAATTGCAGGAAAGACAAGCTTGATTTCACAAATTGAGAAATGGATTATGAAACAAGTCTGTCTTCAAAATAAATCATGGCAAGATGCCGGGTTACCGGCCATTCCAATATCGATCAATATCTCACCTCAGCGTTTTATGGATAAAGACTTCGTTATGAATATTAAAAACGTATTCGAACTAACCAAACTGGAACCTGAGTACTTCCAAATTGAAATATTAGAAACGTCACTGCTTGAAAACGAAAATATCGTGATCCGAGTTTTACAAGAGTTAAAAGAGATGGGCATTCGAATTCTTTTAGATGACTTTGGTACGGGCTATTCTTCTTTATTATCACTCAGACAATGTAAAGGGATTATTGACGAAATTAAAATTGACCGTTCATTTATTTATGAGTTGAGTCATTCCGATGAGGAAAATTCGAATTTTATTACAAAGACAATTATCGACCTGGCCCATCATTTGCAAATGGATGTTGTTGCTGAAGGTGTAGAAACGATCGAGCAACAAGAAATACTTCAAGGTTTTAAATGTAATACCATCCAAGGATATCTATATTCAGAACCTGTGCCAGCAAGTGAATTTGCCGAATTACTAATAAAAGGGAAAATAGAGCCCGCAAGTGAGAAAAAAGAAACAAAAATCAAAACAGAGCGGAGAAAGTACTTTCGAGTTACTTTTCCTTATCCATTAGTTGCCGATATGACTTTGACGAAAATTCATGGAAGAAATGTAAAACTTGGGAAATCAGAAGTTTTAGTTGAAAACATCGGTCTTGGTGGTTTAAGATTTCTTTCCAATTTACGATTACCTGTCCATCAAGATATTATTTTAGAATTCGAGACAGAAATTTTAGGGAACACCATTACACTATATGGATCCGTAGCTTGGATGAAAGAATTAAAACATCAGATTTATCAATATGGATTAGAATTTTCGATCGATGAAAATGAACGGACAAACTTAGCCAAATTACTAAATAAGTTATCCATCCTCCTTAGAAAAAATCCATTGGTACCCGATTGTCGTTTTGTTAAAGGAAATCGCTATACATTTTTTAAACAAAAAACAGATTATTAATGATTTCTAAAACAATCATAGGAAGACATGAAAAGATGGTATACCGCATTAAGAAGGAGAATGTCAATGTGAAAAACTTCTTAGAGATAGTTGGCCATGATTTACAGGCATTTAAAAGTATATTTGACAATATAAAGGATTTAATCTTTTTAATGGAAGAAGATCATCATTCCTTTCGCTATATTTACGTCAATCATTCCGCATTACACATTCTCAACCTGGATGAAACGATTATAGGACGTAGAATGGAAGATGTCCTTCCAAAAGACCGGGCTGACATTTTAATTAAAAAATATAATTTGGTCATATATACACAGAAAACCATTGAATTTACAGAACATTTTAAAACGGAGAAAGGCACTTTTTTCGGAGAAACATCCCTTTCACCGATATTAACAAAAGATGGGACTTGTAAATATGTATTGGCCATCGTAAGAGATATTTCGAAACGAAAACAAGACGAACAGCAATTAAAGGAAAATCAGAAAAAACTACAATCATTGATCGAACATAATGGAGATGCGGTTTATGAATTAGATTTAAATGGACATTTTAGGAGTATTAATCATAGGGCAACCGAAATTACCGGTTACGATAAAGAGGACCTCATTGGAAAACCCTTTGTCCCTTTTATCAGAGAACATGATGGGGAGAAAACGTTAACCCATTTCCAACGAGCTTTACAAGGCCGTTATGAAGAATATGAAGCGGAGATTTATCATAAAGATGGCAACCCTATTCAGTTATTCATTAAGAATATCCCTATTGTCATTGATGGAGAGCTCAAAGGGGTATTTGGGATTGCAAAAGATATTACTACCCAGAAGGAAATGGAGGAAATTTTACGAGAAAATGAAGAAAAGTATCGGCTCATTTCTGAAAATGCCTTCGATATTATTAGGGTGATTAGCCCGTCAGGATACGTAAAATATGTATCACCATCGATACAGAAAATTCTAGGATATTCAGTAGAGGAATATGTTGGAAAGTCATACTTAAAATATGTCCATCCTGAGATGTCTCTATTTTACGAAAAAGATTAACAGACATTATGAATGGAGAAAAAACGCCTGTTGTTGAAATTCGAGTACTACATAAAAAAGGGTTTTACCTTTGATTAGAAATTACAACGACACCCGTATTAGAAAATGGAGAAGTCCGCGAACTTGTCACCATTGCCCGCGATATTACGGATCGTAAGAAATTGCCGGAAAAGTTGAAAAAGGCTGCTTTTTATGATTCATTATCTAAACTACCAAACCGACGTGTCTTTCATAAACAATTACAAGCGGCTCTCAACAATAAAAAAGTCGCCGTTATGATGGTCGATGGTTGGAAGTTTAAACAGATCAATGACACTTATGGTCATGTGACGGGAGATGCGGTCATTGTTGAGATGGGTAAACGAATACGGGCCAACGTCAGGAAACAGGATACCGTCGCTCGAATCGGTGGCGATGAAATCGCAATATTATTACCAAATATTGAATCGCAGCAAATAGCGGAGGAGATTGCAAAACGGATTATTCAATCCTTTACGTCCCCCTTCTTTTTCAATGGGACATGTATACACATGGGTATTAGCATCGGAATGACACTGTACCCAGATCATACCCTTGACATGAACATGTTAATAAAATATGCAGATAAAGCTCTTTATGAAGCAAAAGAAGTTGGGAAAAACCAATATAAAATATATAGGACTACTTAAACTTTAAATTTACGGTTTATGTATAAGTACTTTAAGTTTTCAGTCATCATCTACATTCTACTATTTCCAAAAATTCCCTAGAAGTCATAGTTACTTTTAAGGACGGAGACTAATTATTTTGCTATAATTCAGTTATGATAAAAATGGTTGTCCAATTAGTATTAGGAAAGGATGAAAATATGAGTATATTAGTTCTTGGTGGAGCGGGTTATATTGGTTCCCATGCTGTATATCAATTAATGGATAATGGATATGATGTCGTTGTAATCGACAACTTACAAACTGGACATCATGGGGCGATCCATCCACAGGCTAAGTTTTATGAAGGTGATATTCGTGATCGTGCATTTTTAAAGGATGTTTTTCAACAAGAAAAAATTAATGGCGTTCTTCATTTTGCAGCTAATTCACTTGTGGGTGAATCAATGGAAAACCCATTGAAATACTATGATAATAACGTTTATGGGACACAAATACTGCTAGAAGCGATGATCGAAGCCAACGTCAAACATATTGTCTTTTCTTCAACTGCTGCAACCTACGGTGAACCGGAATCCGTCCCAATTACAGAAAATATGGTGACTAACCCAACGAATACCTATGGCGAAACGAAACTTGCAATGGAAAAAATGATGAAATGGTGCGAAACTGCTCACGGTATTAACTATGTGGCTTTACGCTATTTTAATGTGGCAGGGGCACGTTCAACAGGTGAAATCGGTGAAGATCATAATCCAGAAACTCATTTAATCCCCCTAGTCTTACAAACCGCTTTAGGAAAAAGAGAATATATTACGGTTTTCGGTGAGGATTACCCAACAAAGGATGGAACCTGTATTCGTGATTATATACACGTAGAAGATTTAATTGATGCCCATATATTAGCCCTTCGTTATTTATTAGATGGTGGGAACAGCGACGTATTCAACTTAGGAAGTAGCCAAGGTTTTTCTGTGAAAGAAATTATTGATATGGCAAGAAAAGTAACTGGTAAAGACATTCCTGCAAAAATTGGGGAAAGACGACCAGGTGACCCAAGTGTTCTTATCGCTTCATCAGACAAAGCAAAACAAATTCTTGGCTGGAATCCAACACGAACCAATATCGAACAAATTATCAAAGATGCTTGGAATTGGCATGTAAACCATCCAAGCGGATATGAGAATTAAAATAGAATTTATATCTAGTCCAAAGTTTAAAGTTACGAAACTATTTTGGAAAACGTTTATTAGGATTAATAAGTCGCAATAAGAAAATAATATAAAGGGCTGTCCAATAAGTCCCCAAAAAAAGAGCGAAATTGAGAAATCCTTGTGTTTCTCAATTCGCTCTTTTTACATTTTCCTGTAAACAGATTGATATTACCTACAAATTTTAGGAGATTGTGGGCTAAAGCCACAATTCCAAATTCAGTTTCAACCTTTTCGATTCCACGCAATCGGTTTCGAATGAGCGGAAAATTCCCTTAATTTTACAGAACTCACTTTCGACATCCATTTTACGTTTGACATAAAGTGTTGCTTTTTGTTCGTCATCGAAGGTCTTTGCTTTCATATCTTCGTAAATAGGATTCTAATAAACTTTACGATTCTCTTTTGATTGACTTCAACGGACAACCTGTACAATCCGGCATACATAAATTTTAAAATCTTGTTCATAACGCAAATAAATATTTTTCTTCACTTACATAACCTGCACACGCAACGAATTATTTAGATGCTTTTGGTAAGAATCCAATTTTCAATAAACGCTTAGAAATAACTTTGATTTTGAGTAGCTAATTGTACGTTGTATCCTGCTTTTTGACAGTTTTTTTATAGAGGCATCCTCATTCTCTTAAACGTGGTATCATAGTCTGTTTTCAAATAGCTATACAATTACATCTTTTCTCTCTACTTTATTTGGTACCTGATTATATTTTTCTTCCAATCTTTCAACACTTTTTATAAGTTCTTCTGCTGTCTTTATTAATTCATTTTCTAAGTCCTCTTCTAATTCTTCAGTTGTCACTTTACAAATTGGTTTGATATTTATTAGCATTTGCTTCTATTTTGTTCCATCTACAAAAAAATTTTTGCATGACAAATAAACCTCATGAATTTTTTTCTCACCAGGTCTCTATGATATACTGTTACTTAACGATTTTACGGATGCATTGCTGCTTTTTCGTAATCGTATAACAGGTTGTTGCAAATGCGTTTTTAATAATCTATTCACACAAGTGATGGCCAAAAAACGATTGTGTCAAAGCTAAATGTGTTTTATTTATTTCTTGAAAGAGTGACGATTATGAGCTACTTCACCATCAAATTGACATAGACTATAATGATCGTCAATAACCATTGTAATTTTCCTATACAAATGCCACTACATGTTTCATTTTTACTGCTTCTCCTTTTTAGCCAATCATAGAAGTTCTTCACATTGCCTTATCGGTTCCATTTTCTTATACACGGTCTCTTTGGACCCAATATACTAAACTGGTTCACATAAGGGGGTGAAGTTGGTCTGTTTAAAATACGGACTCTATACTGAGGGCTATCCGACCTTCCTTCACTTCTACTATAAAAAAGTAGCACAAACCTTGACCTAGGTCTGTACTACTAATATTAGTATGTTTCTAATAAATGATTATAATGTAAACAGGATATTATTATATGGGAACAAGTAAGGAATGTGCTGTTCATTTGTGAATTGACTGTAAAATAGGTATAAAAATCCATAGAAAATCACTATTGATGTAAATATTATTTTAGAGGTATTGAATCTTATTTTGTTGCTGACCATAGACGCACAAAAAATAAACGCGGCATACGAATAAAATATAAGACGTCCAAGATTAGTCATACCTCCAAAAAGTGAAATTATTACTGATATTGCATATACGAATAAAAAGAATTTAAAGTATAATTGTTCTTTATCTTTGAACTTTTTGATAAAAAATAAAAGTAAAAATATTAAAGGAACAGTTGAGAAGGTAGAGAAATCAAAATTAATACCATAGTTAATTGAACCGTATTGTTGGTATCTCGATCCAAGTATAGGAACCACCAGTTTACTAATAGCAATAAAAACAAAAGGACTTAGTAAAAATAAAGATGTGTATATTCTTGACACTTTTTTTGATAAGTTCTTTTTGTTGATTGCAAAATATGAGAGTAGAATCATTATAAATGCAGAATAATGAAAAAAAGTTGCAATAAGTGTTAACGTTATATATTTAACTGGTCTACGTTCTGGTATGTAACCCAAAGCTAGAAAAATAATACTAATCGCTATAAACATTCGTACTAAAGCTACTGATAGCATTTGAAAATAAAGCATTGAACACAACAAAAAAACTGCCATAGGTAAACTGATTAGTTTTTTATATTTGTTGAACGCATAATAAAATATAAATAAGGGTATAAAAGAGGTTATTAATTGCATAAATAAATAATCGTCTGTAAAAGTACCGACAATATCATTTAATATTAAATACCCAGGTTCTATTGTAGATGACTTAAAATATTCAAACCATCCAAGAGACAAAGTATTTTCAAAAATTCCTATATATGATGGATCATCTATTGCAGAAAAATTTCTAAAACCGTAGGTGAAAAATAACATGAAAAAAGAATACAAAAATGAAATATCAATGTATTATTAGTATGTTCAGCAAGACTAGCGAATAGAACTGCTAATAATAGTATAGAGCAATAAAAAATTGATGTTTTAAGATATTCGTTTGTTAGAAGATAACTCATAAGAAAAGCAGTAATGATGTAAAAAACGAGTATCAGGTAATTAATTAATAAACGCTCGTTTTTATAGGATTTATTGATAGAGATTGACTCCATTAAATCAGCTCCTGCATGAGTGTTTTTTTGTAAAAGTATCATCTATAACCAAAAAGTCAATTTGTTTCGTAAATGGTTCAAGTAAAAACCAATTGAACTTAGATTTCCACAAAATCACAGAATCATATCAACAACTTGGTCTTAGTAATTCTACTAAAGCAAGATACAAGAAAAATTAAATAATTAGGTTTCTGATCACGATAAATCGGAAAATAAGGTAACGTTTCGATTAATTTTAAAAAATAAGTAAAAGGGCTCTAATAAGTCTAAAAAATAGAACTAGTTTGAATAATCTTCGTGTTTCTCGATTCACTCTTTTTACACTTTCTTGAATTTAGCTTGATATTACCTACTAATTTTAGAGGATTGTGGGACACACGTTTATATAGGATGATTAGTATTAATATAAATTAAAATCTATAAAAGAAGTTTAGTCCTTACAAACTAAACCTCTGTTAAAATCATTAGATGTAGTATAGATTTATGGACACAACTTGGTTAAGTCATTAATATTAAACTAACGAAAGGTTGTGTCCGAATCATGAGTCAAAAACGGTATAATCAAGAATTTAAACAAACAGTAGTTGAGCTTTATCGCTTAGGCACTACAGTCAGTCAACTCTCTAGCGAATATGGTGTTTCAGAAGTAACGATTTATAAATGGATTAAGCAACTCTCTCCAATTGAATGTGAACAGGAATTAACTTTGGCTGATATAGAAGCCATTCAAAAGGAAAATCTTCGATTAAAACAGGAGATCGAAATCTTAAAAAAGGCTATGACCATATTCGCGAGAAAATAGATGAGCAAGAACTGATTGACTTGATTACAAAAGAAAGCGAACATCATCCAATCCAAATGATGTGTCGTGTTTTAAAGATGCCTAAAAGTACGTATTATCAATCGTTTCACAAGAAGCCGAATAGCTATCATGTCGCCAACGAACAACTGCTTGAACGAATTCGAGCAATCCATAAAGAAAGTAAGGGTCGTTATGGGGCCCCTAAAATCTTTGAAATACTTAAAAAAGAAGGCTATACAGGCAGTATCAATCGAGTTCAACGTTTGATGAAACAAGCAGGCATCCAATCATGTATTGTAAAAAAATTCCGCCCAACACCAACACAAAAGCCCGTAGAAGAACGAGAAAATGTATTAAATCAAGATTTCACTACAACAACAATCAACGAAAAATGGGTAGCTGATATTACATATGTCCATACGCTTCGTGATGGTTGGTGTTATCTAGCGTCCGTTCTTGATTTACATACAAAAAAAGTGGTCGGATATAAATTCTCTCGTACCATGA